>NZ_BAAALD010000006.1:0-15222 GCF_039528095.1 Kitasatospora arboriphila | reverse complement strand
CCGCCCCCCGCCCGGGTGCCCCCGGCCGGGGCCCGACGAGAACGATCGAGCGTTGCCGGGTGGGGTCAGACGACCCGGCCGGACGCGTTGTTGTTCTTCAGCTGCGAGTTGAGGTTCACGCTGTCGTACGGCGCGACGGTCTGACAGGCGACGCTGCAGTCGTAGCCGCTGTTGTAGTAGACGCGGAAGTTGCTGGCGATCCAGCTGTCGACCGCGGCGGCGTGGTTCTTCACCTCGACGCCGGAGCCGTTGGAGCCGTTCGCACCGCCGCTGAAGTACTTGCCGGCGTAGTTCGAGACGTCGCCGGTCTGGATGTAGACCGCGCCGTAGCCGTAGCTGCTGGAGTTGAAGTACAGGCAGACCTGGCCGTACGTGCAGTCCCGTGCGGGCGCGGCCATCGCCGGCGCCGCGGTGGACAGCCCGACGGCGAGGACGCTTCCGGCCACGGCGGCCGCGGCGACGAACTTCTTGACGCGCATGTCGTTCCTTCCTTCGACGGCGCCGGAACGTCCGGCGTCCGCTTGCAGGGAGGGCCCAACCCCCCTGTGGGTGGAGCAGGAACCGCGTGGTGCGCGAAGGCGACCCCGAGGGAACCGGGGCGCCGTTCGTGTGCCGATCCTCGCCGCGGGCCGTATCGCCGCAGTAGCGGCCCGGTAGCGCGGGGTGATGCTCCAGCTCACGGGCCCGGAGCGGCGGCGGGACGCCCGCCGGTGACGGTGCCGTCGGTGCCGTACCGGCGCGCCCGGGCCCGCTTGATCACGGCCGCGGCGGCCGGACGCCCGCCGGACCGCCGTCGACCGGGACGGCGGCGTCGACGGCGAGATCAACGACCAGTCCGGCTCCCGCTGCGGCTGACCCGCCCTGTACCGGCTGTTCGGCGTCCGCAGCCGCAAGGACCTCGCCGCCGAGGCCCGCCGGCACCAGCTGGTGCCGTGATCGGCGCCGCCGGTCCGCGCGACGGCGCCCGGCCCGCACGTTCCCGTGGGGCCGGCCGCATCGGCGGGTCGGTGGTGGACCGGGCCGGGTCGGGTGGACGTCAGACGCGCTTCCAGCGCCAACCGTTGTTGTCCGTGCAGACGATCTCCCGGCCGGCCGCGTCCGTTCCGTGGACGCCGTGGTCGGAGTTCCGGCAGTACTGACCGGCCTGGTAGCAGTTGCCCGCGTTGGAGAGGGGGTGGCAGCCGGTCGGCGCCGCGGTCGTGCGAACCGGGGCGGCGGTGGTGCGCCGGACGGTGGGAGTGGAGGTCGTGTGCCGGACGGCGGGGCTGGAAGGCGTGCGGGTGGCCGCCGCGACCGTGCCGACGGGCGCGGGGGTGGCCGTCGGGGTGGCCGTGGCCGTGTCCTGGGTGGCTATGGGGGTCGGTGACACCGCCTCAGGGGACGGCGAGTCAGCGGCGGACGGCGAGTTCGCGGCCGAGGCGACGGCCGCCGAGGCCGCCGGGGCGGCGGTGCGGGTGGTGGGGGTGTCCTCCGGTGTGCAGGCGGCCAGGGCCAGAACGGCGGCGAGGGCCAGTGCGCTGAGGGTCTTCTTCACGTTGCTGTCGTTCTCCAAGCGGTGTCCGGCGCGGCGCTCCTGACGGGGCGACCGGGCCGGTGGGGACGAAGGGCACCGAACGCGACCGGCGGCCCCGGCGGTTCCGGGAGGCTGCCGCAGGGCGGGCGGGCGGACGCGACGATAGGCCACGCGCCACCCCGCGGGAAGGCCGTCGCCCGGGATCAAGGGAATCCCAAGGGTCGGCACCCGCCGACCGGCTGTGGGCGGTATCCTCCTCCGGCCGCGCCCGCGCCCGTGTCCGCGCCCGTCGGGCCCGGTCCGCAGACCGAACGCGCCGGGCCCGGTCAGCCCTTGACGACCGTCCGCTCGACCACCGGAAACCCCTTGTCCCACCAGTGTCCGTAGCGCCGGTGGACGGCCGGATCGCGGTCGGCGAGCAGCACCGACAGCCGCTCCGCCTCCTCGGTCAGGCCCTGCCACGCAACCCTGCCGAGCCTGCGGAAGGCGGTCAGTTCCAGTCCGCCGTCGACGGCCCGCCACACGCCGACGACCTGCCCGTCGACGAGCAGACAGGGCAGCACGTCGCCGTTGCGTCGGACGACCAGCGGCCGGTACTCGGCCGGCACGAGCCGTCCGGGGACGGCGTGCGCCAGCAGCGTGCTGTCCCACATCGGCAGCAGCCTGGGCGGCGCCGGGGTGTCGTCGTCGGGCACGGTGGCGTCGGCCAGGTCGAACAGGGCGGCGCGGCCGGGGCCCTGCACCCGCACCACCCGGTCGCCGAGCGCCCGCAGGGCCTCGGCCGTCGGGGTGCGCGTCAGCAGGGTGAACCGGGCGAAGTCCTGGGCCGACGCGGGCCCGAACGCGCCCAAGTACGAGAGCAGCAGACGCCGGACCCCGGCGTCGGCCTCCCGCGGTTCGGCCGCAGCGGCCGCCGGGGCGGCACGGTAGCTGTTCGGCCGGGCGAACGACCACGGGCCGCCGGTCGGTGCATGGTGCACCGGCGCGAACGTGCGCAGCGCCCACCACACGCGGTGGGCGTGCTCGCCGTGCCTCCGTGCGACCTCCTGCTCCACCCGGGCGCCCGTGCGCGGCTGCTGCAGGAACCGGGCGAGCTCCGGCAGCAGCGCATCGGCGTCGGCGGGGGTCAGCCCCGTTGCGGTGAACCGGCGGTCGTACAGCCGTGACGCCCGCAGCGTGCTCAGCATGGCCGCGCGGTAGGGCTCGTGGTCCTCGGCATGGACGACGTGCAGGGTGAGCCGCATCAGCGTCGACTTCACGACCCGGCCGTCCGCGAACGCCGCGTCGAGATCCTCCGGCGCGAAGTCCTGCACCCGGTTCCACAGCGCCAGGTACGGCGACGCCGGTGCCTGCGCCTGCAGAGCGCAGAGCCGGCGGACCGCCTCCGCCACGTCGAGGCGCCGGCGCTCGAGCAGGAACTGACGCTCCAGCACGGCCAGTGCGAGCTGCCGCGCGGTGAGGCTCATGACCGCATCATGCCACCCTCGGCCCGGCCGGGAACCAGCGCCCGTGCTAGAAATCCCTGGTGAACGACGACCCCGAGCCCTCGACCCTGCGCGTCTTCGTGGCGCTGGCTCCGCCCGACGAGGCCAAGGACGAGCTGGCCCGGGCGCTGCAGCCCGCCTACGCCCGCTACCCGCGGCTGCGGTGGAACCGGATCGAGGACTGGCACATCACGCTCGCCTTCCTCGGTGAACTGCCCGCCACGGCCGTGCCGTTGCTGCGCTCCGTACTGGCCGGCCAGGCGGCGTCGCACCCCGCCCTGCACCTGGGCCTGCGCGGCGGCGGCCACTTCGACGAGCGACTGCTGTGGAGCGGGATCGACGGGGACCTGGACGGACTGCACCTCCTCGCCGCCGACGTCCGGGACCTGGTCGGATCCTGCGGGATCGAGTTCAACAACCGCCCGCTGCGCCCCCACCTGACACTGGCGCGGGCCCGCCGCGACGATCCCACCAGCGTGCCGCAGGCCGCGGCCGGACTCTCCGGCTTCGTGGGCCGGCCGTGGCACGCCGAGCGCCTCCACCTGGTCGGCAGCAACATCGGCCGCGGCTCCGGGCCGATCCGCTACCGCGACATCGAGGCCTGGCGGTTCGGCACCGGGATCCGGGCCGACGAGGACGGCGCGCCCGCCTAGATCGGGCCCACACCACCAGGAGGAACCGGTGTCATACCCGCAACCGCTCACCCCCGGGGAGAGACTCGCCGACGCGAAGAAGCGGCTCAGCCTTCCGCGCATCGTCGTGATCTGCGGCTCCACCCGTTTCATGACCGAGATGGCCGAGGCCGATCTGCGGGAGACCGAAGCCGGAAGGATCGTCGTCAAGCCGGGCTGCGACATGAAGTCGCCGCACGAACTCTGGTCCGATCCCGTCGAGGCCGAGGCGCTGAAGGCGCGACTCGACGATCTGCACCGGGCGAAGATCCGGCTCGCCGACGAGGTGCTGGTCGTCGGCGACTACATCGGAGACAGCACCCGGGCCGAAATCGCCTACGCCCGGTCGCTGGGCAAGCCCGTGCGGTTCACACACCCCGAAGTCGACCCCGACGCCTGACCGCCCACCCCACACCCTCCGCAGGCACCCCTTCGGAATCGATCCTCCAGGGTCCGTCCGGCGGATCAGGCGTGCATGTGATCCGCCGGAGGTCGGGTGAGCCGCACGCCGGCCCGACAAGGTCCGAGGGCGAGGGCCCAGCGGTAGCCGGCGGTCGAGCGGCATCCGGTCGCCGAGCCTGCGCGCGCGAACGTGCTCTTCGCCGGGGGACGTGCCCCGCGCCCGGCGCGAGGAGGCCCGGCAGGTCACCGTTCCGCTGCTGCTCCTGCTGCAGTGGGACGACGAGGGGAACCCCGGCAGCGGGCGCTGGACCTGTACGACGCGTTCGGCAGCAAGGAGAAGACGCTGCACGCCAACACAGGCGGGCACGTCGGAACCCCCTGGTTCGAGCTGGAGGACGGCGGCCGGTTCTACGACCGGCACCTGAGGTGAGGCCTCGCCCCTGACGGTCGAGGTCGAGTGATGCATCCGGTCGTTCCGTTGCCGGGGCGAACGCGTTCCGTCCGGCCGTGGTGGTGACATTGTGGGCGGCCGTCGGATTGTCTGCTCTGTTTCGACACGAACCATGATTGTCCGGAGTGGCCCCTGCCCCCGCCCGACCGTGCTCACGGTCGGGCGGGGGCAGGCGCGGGAAGGGGGGATCAGGCTCTGGCGCTGAACGTGGGCAGGTAACCGTTGGCGTGGCCGGTCGCGTTCGGGTGGTAGCTCTCGTGGACGATGACGCGGGTGCTGTTGAGCCACCAGTCGGACGAGCAGATCTCGTGGTCGGTGAACACCTGGCGTACGTCGCCGAAGGCGAATCCGGCCGCGCCGGCTCTGCCGGCGATGACGGAGTCGATGGTGTCGGCGGCGCCGTTGATGGCGTTGCGGCTGGTGTCGCTGATACCGAAGGTGCAGCTTCCGCCGATCTTGTAGAGGTGGGGGTAGCCGAGGACGACGACACGGGCCGACGGGGCGCGGTTGCGGATGCCCGCGTAGACCTGGTCGAGCAGGGCGGGGAGCTTGCTGGTGGCGAAGCTCTTGGAGTTGTTCACGGCGGTCAGGCAGGCGTTGGTGCCGTTGAGGACGCAGGTCTGCATGGCGCTCGCGAAGCCGGCGTCGTTGCCGCCGATGCTGATGCTGACCAGTGTGGTCGCGCTGTTGACGGAGGACAGCTGCTTGTTGATGACGTCGGCGGTGGTGGCGCCGGAGCAGGCGACGAAGGCGAACGAGGCGGGGGAGTGGGCGGAGGCCCAGAGCGCGGGGTAGGCGTGCAGGCTGCGGTTGCACGATCCGGCGGAGCCGATGTAGTCGCCGGTTCCTTCGCCGGAGGAGTACGAGTCGCCGAGGGCCACGTAGTTCCCGGTCGCTGCCGCGGCGGGCGGTGCGGCGAGGAAGAGGCTCGAAGCGAGCAGGAGGACGGTGCCGGACAAGGACAGGACGAAGCGCGGCCGCATGGGACCTCCACCGGTCTACCCGCGTCACCTTGACGCGGCGGTAACTTTGTAGCGGCGCCGTGCCCGGGCTGAAAGATTTGTCGCAGGGGCAATTCGGTGAAACGGATTCACTTGCTCCTCACTGCACGCCAGTTGTCAGAACCGTCGCGCCTGCAGTATCCGCGGGCGCGGTGATGGTGGCAGGCTGCAGTATCTGACGAACCGCCAGATCGCGGTGGGGGGATTACGTCGCGGCGAATGCCTCCCGGGCGCGAAAAGATCTTGAGATCGAGGTGGGGGCGGTGTTGCGGTCGGCCGTTCCCGGCCGTCGGCCCGCCTGCCGGGCGGGGCCGCGCCCGCGTGGACGGCCGGTCGCCGCCGATGTGCTGCCCGACCGGTCGGCGGCGGCGGCCGGTAGCCTGCCCTCGAGCAGGCTCGGACGACAGGTGGGAAGAGGTTCGGTGGAGCGGGTCACCATGGCTGATGTTGCCGAGGCGGCCGGGGTTTCGGTGGCGACCGTCTCGTACGTGCTGTCCGGCAAGCGCCCGGTGCGGCCGGACACCCGCGCGGCCGTCGAGGCCGCGATCCGGGAGCTCGGGTTCACCCCGAACACCACGGCCCGCAGCCTGCGGACCGGCCGGTCGAGCCTGGTCGGCCTGGTGGTGCCCGATCTCGCCAACCCCTTCTACGCGCAGTTCGCCGCCGCCCTGCAGGAGCGGCTGCGGGACCTCGGGCTGCACGTCGTCGTCTGCAACACGCGGGCGGACCGCAGTGAGGAGCTGGCCTTCGTCCGCGAGGCCGCGCAACAGCAGTTCGCGGGCGTGGTCATCACGCCGTTCCGGTTGACGGCGAAGGACCTGGAACTGCTGGAGCGGGCCGGGGTGCCGGTGGTGGTGAGCGCGGACATCCGGCTCGGGCAGGTGGACCGCGTGGCGCCCGAGGCGCGTTCGGCGATGCGGGCGGCCCTGCAGGCGGTGACGGATGCCGGGCGCCGGCGGATCGCCATGATCGCGGGACCGCGGGACGCGACCGGCGGCGATCCGCGCCTGGAGCTGCTGCGCGAACTGGCCCGCCAGTTCGGCACGGAGTTGCCGCACGGCCTGGTGGTGCGCGGCGAGCACACCCGTGCGGCGGGGGCCGAGGGCTTCGGCGAACTGATGAGCCGCAGGCATCCCCCCGACGCCGTGTTCTGCGCGAACGACGTGATCGCGGTGGGCGCCATGGACCGGGCCGAGGAGCTCGACGTCCGCATCCCGGGCGACGTCGCGCTGGTGGGCTACGACGACGCCGTGTTCGCCTCCCTCGTCCGTCCGCGCCTGACCACGATCCGCTATCCCGCGCAGGCCGCGGGGGAGGCCGCTGCCCGACTGCTGCGGGAGCGGATCGACGGGCGGACCGTGCCCAGGACGGTGCGGGTCAAGGCCGAGTTCGTCGCCCGCGAGTCCGTCTGACCGCAGGCGCAGGGCGGTCCCACCGGTGTGTCACGACGGCCGTGCCGCGCCCGTCGGAGGCAGTTTGCGTAATCGATTACGCGATGTTCTTGCGCCGCTCGATCCGGCGGATGGGGCAGCATCTATGCAGGTAGAAGCCTTGAATGGTGGCTGGCGGCAGAGGTCGTCCGCCCGCGGGAGTGTAACTTTCTTCGTCGATACCCTTGACTTGCTCCGAATCGTGCTCGGTAGGTTTCCGCCCTGTGGTTCCCGACCCTCGGCCCCAAGGAGCACCCCCATGGCGATCCACCGTCGATTCCCCCGGTCCAGACGCGCAGGCGCCTGCGGCGCGGTCCTGGCCCTCACCGTGCTGACGGGATGCGGCGGGGGCGGCGCCGGCTCCGACGGTGCCGATGCCGCGCAGTGCCGGCCCGCGTCCGGGAAGGTCTCGCTCGAGTACTGGTCCTGGGTGCCCGGCATGGACAAGGCGGTGGCGCTGTGGAACAGCCGGAACCCCGACGTCCAGGTCACGGTGAAGACGGTGCCGGCCGGCAACGCGGGCACGTACCAGAACCTGTCCAACGCCGTGAAGGCGGGCAAGGCCCCCGACCTCGGCCAGATCGAGTACGACGCGCTGGCGAGCTTCCGCCTCAAGGACGGCCTGCACGACATCTCCGCCTGCCCGGGGGTGCGGCAGGCCGAGAGCTCCTTCGCCGACTGGACCTGGTCCCAGGTCGACTTCGGCGGCAAGGGCGAGGACGGCGTGTGGGCCGTCCCGCAGGACACCGGCCCGATGGCGCTGTTCTACCGCAAGGACATCTTCGACCAGCTCGGCCTCGCCGCCCCCACCACCTGGCAGGAGTACGAGGCGGCGGCCCGCACCCTCAAGGCCTCCGGCAAGGGCCGGTTCATCACCCACTTCTCGCAGACCGACCCGAACTGGTTCACCGGCCTGCTGTGGCAGAACAGGGCCACGATGTTCCAGCGCGACGCCGACACCTGGAAGGTCACCGTCGACCGGCCCGAGAGCCGGGAGGTGGCCGACTACTGGCAGCGGATGATCGACGACAAGCTCGTCGCCACCGACCTCCAGGGCTTCTCCCCGGCCCTGTACAAGGCGTGGAACACCGGGGAGGTCGCCACCTGGATCAGCGCCGCGTGGGGCTACAGCACCATCCGGGACAACGCCGGGGCGACCGCCGGCAAGTGGGCGGTCGCCCCGATGCCCCAGTGGAAGAAGGGTGAGCAGCGCGCCGGCAACTGGGGCGGCTCCACCACCGCGGTCCTCAAGGGCGCGAAGCACCCCGCCGAGGCCGCCCGGTTCGCCCTGTGGCTGAACACCGACCCGAAGGCCCTGGAGATCCTCAACCGCGAGGGCGGCCTGTACCCGGCGGCGAAGGCCGGCCCGCAACTGCCCGCCCTCCAGCAGCCCGTCGACTTCTACGGCGGCCAGAAGATCTTCGACGTGTTCGCCCAGGCCTCGAAGAACGTCGACACGGGCTTCACCTGGGGCCCGACCATGACCGACACCTACCGCTTCCTCAGCGACGGCACCGCCAAGGCCACCGGCGGCTCGGGCACCCTCGCCGACGTGCTGAAGCAGACCCAGGCCCAGAGCGTGCAGTCACTGCGTGAACAGTCCCTGAACGTCTCCCAGTGACCCGCCCGCCCCGCCCCTCGCCGCGTCCCTCGCCGCGACGGGCGGCGGGGCACGACCCCCGAAGGCCACCGTGACCGCCGCCCCAGCCCCCGGCCGCCGCCCGCGCCTCCGCGCCCACGCCGCCCCCCTCGCCCTCCTCGTCCCGTTCCTCGTCCCCTTCACCCTCTTCACCCTGGTGCCGGTGGGCTACGCCTTCTGGCAGAGCCTGCACAGGACCCGCCGGACCGGCGGCACCTTCGGCCGCACCGAGTCCGTCTTCGCCGGACTCGACCAGTACACCAGCGTCCTGTCCGCCCCCTGGTTCACCGACGGCCTGCTGCGGGTGGCCGCCTTCGCCGCCGTCCAGATCCCCGTGATGCTGACCCTCGCGCTCACCCTGGCCCTGCTGCTGGACTCCGCCGTCGCCCGCCTGCGCCGCTTCTTCCGACTGGTCTACTTCGTCCCCTACGGCATCCCCGGCGTCGTCGCCGCACTGATGTGGGCCTTCCTCTACGACCCGCGGCTGTCACCGCTCGTCGACCTCGCGCACACCGCGGGCGCCGACGTCTCCTTCCTCACCCCGGACACCGTCCTCTGGTCGATCGGGAACGTCGTCACCTGGACGTACACCGGCTACAACATGCTCATCCTGTACGCCGCCCTGCAGGCCGTCCCCCCGGACATCGGCGAGGCGGCCCGGGTGGACGGCGCCGGAGAGCGGGCGATCGCCCTGCGGATCAAACTCCCGGCGATCCGCCCGGCCCTCGTCCTCACCGCTGTTTTCTCCCTCGTCGGCACCTTCCAACTCTTCACCGAGCCGCAGGTGTTCCGCGCGATCTCCACCGGCGTCACCAGCACCTACACCCCCAACCTCGCCGGCTACTCGCTCGCCGCCGCCGACCGCTACGGCGAGGCCGCGGCGCTGTCCGTCCTCCTGGCGGCCCTCACCTTCCTGCTGTCCGTCACCTTCCTCCGCCTCACGACCCGCACGCAGGAGCGCCCGTGACCCTCCTCACCCGCACCGAAGGCGCCCACCCCACCGCGCACCCCCGCCCGGCGGTGCGCACCCGGCGCAGCCCGCTCCTGCCGACCGCCGGTGCCGTCCTGTTCCTCGCCCTCACGGCCCTGTACATGCTGCTGCCCGTCTACTGGCTGCTGGTCTCCGCGACCAAGAGCCAGAGCGACCTGGTCACCACCCCCGGGCTGCTCCCCGCCGCCTGGCACCTCGGCGACAACCTCGCAGCCCTGTTCGCCGAACAGGACGGCATCTACACGCGATGGCTCCTCAACAGCCTCGCCCAGGCCGGCGCGGGCGCCACCGTCGCCACCCTGCTGGCCGCGGCGGCCGGCTACGCCCTCGCCAAGTACCGCTTCCCCGGCAGGGAAGCCGTCTTCTCCGTCGTCCTCGGCGGCGTGCTCGTCCCGGCCACCGCCCTCGCCCTGCCGCTGTTCCTGCTGTTCGCCGAGGTCGACGCGACCAACACCTTCTGGTCGGTCTTCCTGCCCGGCACCGTCAGCCCGTTCGGCGTCTACCTCGCCCGGATCTTCGCGGAAGCGTCCGTGCCCGACGAGGTCGTCGAGGCGGCCCGCCTGGACGGCGCAGGCGAGCTGCGGATCTTCGCCACCATCGCCCTGCGCATGATGGCCCCGGCCCTCGTCACCGTGTTCCTGTTCCAGTTCGTCGTCATCTGGAACAACTTCCTGCTGCCGTTGGTCATGCTGCAGGACCAGCGGCTCTACCCCGTCACCCTCGGCCTGTTCACCTGGCAGTCGCAGATCAGCCGGCTCCCGGAACTGCAGACCCTCACCGTCGTCGGCGCCCTGGTCTCCGTCGTCCCGATCGTGCTCACCTTCCTGCTCCTGCAGCGCCACTGGCGCGCCGGCCTGTCCGCCGGGGCGGTGAAGTCATGACGCACCCCCTCACCGCCCTCACCGACCGCCTCGGCGGCATCGCCCACGGCGGCGACTACAACCCCGAACAGTGGCCCGAACACATCTGGCACGAAGACGTCCGCCTCATGCGCGAGGCACGGGTCAACCTCGTCACCCTCGGCGTCTTCTCCTGGTCCCGCCTCCAACCCCGCCCCGACACCTGGGACTTCACCCACCTCGACACGGTCATGGACCTCCTGCACGACAACGGCATCGCCGTCGACCTCGCCACCCCCACCGCAGCACCGCCACCGTGGTTCACCCACCGCCACCCCGAGGCACTGCCCGTCACCGCGTCCGGCACCCGCCTCACCCACGGCAGCCGCCAGGCCTTCTGCCCCAGCAGCCCCGCCTACGCCCGGGCCGCCGACACCGTCGTCACCGAACTCGCCACCCGCTACGCCCGGCACCCCGCCCTCGCCCTGTGGCACGTCCACAACGAATGGGGCAACCACAACGCCCTCTGCTACTGCGACACCAGCGCAGCTCACTTCCGCACCTGGCTCCAGCACCGGTACACCACCCTCGACCGGTTCAACGACGCCTGGGGCACCGACTTCTGGAGCCAGCGCTACGGCGACTGGGCCGAGATCCAGCCGCCCCGCGACACCACCGCCTTCCGCAACCCCGGACAGGAACTCGACTACCGGCGCTTCTCCTCCGACGCACTCCTCGCCCGGCACACCGCCGAAGCCGACCTGCTGCGCCGGCACGCCCCCGGCATCCCCGTCACGACCAACCTGATGGGCACCCTGGAGAAGAAGATCGACGGCCACGCCTTCGCCCGCCGCTGCGACCTCGTCGCCGTCGACCACTACCTCACCGCCGCCGACCCCCGGGGCCACATCGACCTGGCCCTCAACGCCGACCTCGCCCGCGGCACCTCCGCCGGCCGGCCCTGGCTGCTGATGGAACACTCCACCTCGGCCGTCAACTGGCAACCGGTCAACGTCGCCAAGGAACCCGGCCAGCTGCGCCGCAACAGCCTCACCCACCTGGCCCGCGGCGCCGACGGCATCATGTTCTTCCAATGGCGCCAGTCCCGCGCCGGCGCCGAGAAGTGGCACTCGGCGATGCTCCCGCACGGCGGCACCGACACCCGCACCTGGAGCGAGGTCACCGGGCTCGGGGCCGACCTCGTCCGCCTGGGGGACGTCGCCGGCAGCCGCGTGGACTCCCACGTCGCCGTCGTCTTCGACTGGCACGCCTGGTGGGCCCTCGAACTGGAGGCCCGCCCCTCCCGACACCTGCGCTACCCCGACCTCGTCCGCGACTGGTACACCGCCCTGTGGAACCTCGGCATCACCTGCGACCTCGTCGCCCCCGACGCCGACCTCACCCCCTACCGTGCCGTCCTCGCCCCCAACCTCTACCTCGTCACCGACACCACCGCCGACAACCTCCACGCCTACGTCGAATCCGGCGGCCACCTCGCCGTCGGCCCCTTCAGCGCAGCCGTCGACGACAACGACCGCGTCCGCCCCGGCCCCCAGCCCGCCGCCCTCACCAAGCTCCTGGGCCTGACCGTCGACGAGTACCTCCCCCTGCGCGAACACACCACCGCCGAGCTCACCACCGGCACCCGCGCACACCTGTGGGCCGAACGCATCCACTGCCGCACCAGCACCCCCTGGCTGCGGTTCGCCGACACCCCCGCCGGAGGACCCGCACGCGGCGGCCCCGCCGTCACCACCCACCACCACGGACACGGCACCGCCCGGTACGTCGGCACCCTCCTCCCGGAGCCGACGCTCACCCACTTCCTCGACACCCTCTGCCGCACGGCCGGCGTCCGCCCGGCCGCGGCCACCCCGCCCGGCGTCGAAGCCGTCCGCCGCTCCGCCGCCGACCGCAGCTACCTATTCCTCGTCAACCACACCGACCGCACCGTCACCGTCCCCGTGACCGGCACCGGCCTGCTCGACACCCCCGTCACCGACGACCACATCACCCTGCCCCCCGGCGCAGCCACCGTCGTGCAGGAACACCACCCCCGGACGGCCCACCGATGACACCCGCCATCAGCACCGACCGGCCCACGGGCACCGTGCTGCTCACCGCCGCGGACACCGGCTACGCGCTGCGCATCGACCGCGCGAACGGCACCGTCCGCATGCTCCACTGGGGCGCCGCCATCACACTCGACGACGCCCGCCGGCTGCACCTGCCGGACGAACCCGCCAACAGCTTCCACAGCCCCCTCGACGGCACCGAGGAACTGCCCGTCGACGGACAGGTCCGCTTCGCACCCCCCGCCCTCGACGTCCGCTACGCCGACGGCACCAGCGCCCTCGAACCCCTCGTCGACGACTGGACCACCGGCGAGGACGACACGGGAGCGACCCTCACGATCCACCTGCGCGACCGCCACCGCCCCCTCGCCTGGGACCTGCACTACCGCATCCACCACGCGAGCCCCGTCATCGAACGGCACACCGTCTACCGCCACACCGGCACCGACGCCCCCGTCCAGCTCGTCCGGCACGCCAGCGCCCAGTGGAACCCACCCGCCCTCGGCACCTACCGCCTCACCACCCTGCACGGCGCCTGGGCACGCGAGTTCCAGCTCCAGCGCACCCACCTGCCCGTCGGGGAGACCACCCTCACCAGCCGCCGCGGCCACACGGGCCACCAGGCCAACCCCTGGGCCGCCGTCGACGACGGCACCGCCACCGAGACCACGGCGAGGTGTGGACCACCGCCCTCGCCACCTCCGGCAGTTGGCGCACCACCGCCCTCCACACCGCAGAGGGACGCTGCAGCATCATCACCGGCGCCGGCCACGAAGGCGTCGAGATCACCCTCGACCCCGGAGACACCTGGACGACCCCCACCGCCGTCGGCCACTACACCCCGCACGGCTTCGGCGGGGCCGGCCGCAACTCCCACACCTACATCCGCGCCCACGTCCTGCCCCACCCCCGCGAACCGCGGCCCGTCCTCTACAACTCCTGGGAGGCCACCGGCTTCCACGTCACCCCCGACAACCAGCGCCACCTCGCCGACCTCGCCGCCCGCATCGGCGCGGAACTCTTCGTCGTCGACGACGGCTGGTTCACCGGACGCGACCACGACCGCGCCGGCCTCGGCGACTGGACACCCGACCCCCGCCGGTTCCCCGACGGCCTCGCACCGCTCGCCGACCACGTCCACGGCCTCGGCATGCGGTTCGGGATCTGGGTCGAACCCGAGATGGCCAGCGCCGGCAGCGAACTCCTCCGCAGCCACCCCGACTGGCTGCTCCACCTCTCCGACCGCACCGCCCACCCGCTCCGCCACCAGTTCGTCCTCGACTTCACCCGCCCCGACGTCGCCGCCTGGGCCTACGGCTGGCTCCACGACCTCGTCGAGACCACCGCGGCGGACTACCTGAAATGGGACTTCAACCGGTCCTTCACCGAAGCCGCCACCACCGCCACCGCACCCGCCACCCGCCGCTGCCACATCGACCACGCCCGCGCCGTCCACGCACTGATGGACAGGCTGCGTGCCGCGCACCCCGGCCTGCGCATCGAGTCCTGCGCGGGCGGCGGCGGCCGCGTCGACCTCGCCGGCCTCGCCCGCACCGACCAGGTCTGGCCCTCGGACAACACCGACGCCGTCAGCCGGCTGGCCGTCCAGCACGGATTCACCCACGCCTACCCCGCGCAGATCATGGGCGCCTGGGTCACCGACAGCCCCAACCCGATCACCGGTCGCGAGACGCCCCTGCGGTTCCGCCTGCACACCGCCATGGCGGGCTGCCTCGGCATCGGCGCCGACCTGACCCGGTGGAGCCCCGCCGAACTCGACGAGGCCGCCCGCCACATCACCGCCTACAAGCGGGTGCGGCCCACCATCCACCACGGCGACCACGCCCGCCTCGGCGAGCCGGGCGCCGACGGGAGCCACGCCGTGCAGTACGTCGCCCCGGACCGCAGCCACGCCGTCGCCTTCCAGTGGCGCGTCGGACCCGCCACCACACGCACCGCCCCCGCGCTGCGCCTGCACGGACTCGACCACGACGCCCTCTACCGCGTCACCGACGACACGGACCCCGACGGCCCGCACACCCTGTTCTCGGGCGCGGCGCTGATGGCCCGCGGCATCGACCCGGACCTCCCCGCCGGCCCGTTCAGCAGCAGGATGCTCACCTTCACCCGCGAGCCCCGCCGGCCATGACGGTCATGCCGGACACCCGCGCCCCGGCAGGGGCGAACCCGCCGCCGCGGCAGGCGGCGCTCCGGGCCGGGCACGGCCAGAACGGTCGGCACGGACGCCGTGCAGGAGTACGTCGACGCGATCGCCCCGGAACGCCGCCCGCTCTTCGACCGGGTGAGCGGCCTGATCCTGGAGGCGTTCCCGGAGACGAGCCCGACGCTGTCGTACGGAATGCCGACCTACCGCGTCGGCGAGCGCAGGCTCCACGTCGGCGCCCGGCAGCACGGCATCTCGATCTACGGCTGGGGGAAGGACCGCGACGGCGGCTTCACCACCCGGCACCCCGAGCTCGTCAGCGGCCGGGGGACCATCCGGCTGCGGTCGAAGGACGCGGCGGGCATCACCGACGACCAGCTGCGCGGTCTCGTCCGCGCCGCGCTGGAAGCCTGAGCGGCCCCTCGGGAAGGCCCGCCCGGTCACGCGCAGGAGACCGGAACCGGAACCGATTTCCCAAGCTCAGGTGCGGTGCCGTACAGTCGTGTCCACCGACGCGGGGTGGAGCAGCTCGGTAGCTCGCTGGGCTCATAACCCAGAGGTC
>NZ_BAAALD010000005.1:0-183302 GCF_039528095.1 Kitasatospora arboriphila | reverse complement strand
CACCCCGTCCGCACCCCCCGCACCCCGAGCGCGCCGACCACCGCCGCCCGGCCCGCCACCCCGGACGCCTCCGCGGACCTGGCCGACGGGCAGCCCTCCGTCACCGCCGCCGCGCCCGTCCCGCAGGCCGCCGCCGACCTGGCCGCCCCGCTGCGCTGGTCCGACCCGGCCACCCGCCAGCTGCCGCTCGGCGCCGGGCTGACGCTGATCGGCCTGGGACTGGGCCTGGTCGGCGTGAAGCTGCGGCGCGGCTGACCGGGCCGCCGTCGGCCGCCGGACCGGCCGTACAAGATCCGCAGGCACTCCCCGCACCGAACGCCGGTGAGGGAGAATGCCCTTCATGACGAACCCGATGAACGAGCGCTCGTTGCAGCAGGCCGTCGAGGCGTCGGGCGGGCAGCCGGACGACGCGCCGAAGGTCCTGATCGTGGGCCCGGACGGGATGCCGGTCGGCGCCGTCCCGGGCGGTTTCGGCCGGGCCGACGACCAGGGGGAGCCGCGCGAACTGCCGGTGACCGAGATGGTCGAGCAGCCGGCCAAGGTGATGCGGATCGGCAGCATGATCAAGCAGCTGCTGGAGGAGGTCCGGGCGGCTCCCCTCGACGAGGCCAGCCGGGCCAGACTCAAGGACATCCACGCCAGCTCCATCAAGGAGCTCGAACTCGGCCTCGCCCCCGAGCTGGTCGAGGAGTTGGAGCGGCTGTCGCTGCCCTTCACCGAGGACAGCATCCCCACCGAGGCCGAACTGCGGATCGCCCAGGCGCAGCTCGTCGGCTGGCTGGAGGGGCTCTTCCACGGCATCCAGACCGCGCTGTTCGCCCAGCAGATGGCGGCCCGGGCGCAGTTGGAGCAGATGCGGCGCGCACTGCCGCCCGGCCTGCACGGTGTCGAGCCGGGCGAGGAGGAGGGCGGCCCGGGCCGCGGCATCCGTTCGGGTCCGTACCTCTAGCGGTCGCGTGTCGCAGCTGTTCGGCAACCGCGTTGCAGGCCGGACACAGCTGCGCCCCTGCACCCGATCACGTCGGCGCGAGCCGATACCCTGGGCCCCTGCCGTCGGCCGCCGCGCCGTCGGCGGGGGCCTGCGGCAGCGCGGGCCCGCGCACCGGGCACGCCCGGACGAGATGTGGAAGCAGGGGGACATGAGCGAGGACGGCACCACGGTCGAGGGCCACGCCCTGGGCAACGGTCGGTACGTGCTGCAGCGCCTGCTCGGGCAGGGCGGCATGGCCTCCGTGCACCTGGCGTACGACACGGTGCTGGACCGCCAGGTCGCGGTGAAGACCCTGCACACCGAGCTGGGCCGGGAGGCCTCGTTCAAGGAGCGCTTCCGCCGCGAGGCGCAGGCCGTCGCGCGCCTCCAGCACACCAACATCGTCCAGGTCTACGACAGCGGCGAGGACGTCGCCGCGGACGGCGCCGCCACCCCGTACATCGTCATGGAGTACGTCGAGGGCCAGGCCCTGCGCGACGTGCTGAACGACGCGATCGCGCAGCACGGCGCGATGCCGACCGCCCAGGCGCTGAAGATCACCGCCGCGGTGCTCTCCGCGCTGGAGGCCTCGCACGACCAGGGCCTGGTGCACCGGGACATCAAGCCGGGCAACGTCATGGTCAACACCAAGGGCATCGTCAAGGTGATGGACTTCGGCATCGCCCGCGCGCTGCAGTCCGGCGTCACCTCCATGACGCAGACCGGCATGGTGGTCGGCACCCCGCAGTACCTGTCGCCCGAGCAGGCGCTCGGCAAGAGCGTCGACGCCCGCTCCGACCTGTACTCGGTCGGCTGCATGCTCTTCGAACTGCTGACCGGCGGCCTGCCGTTCGACGGCGACTCGGCCTTCTCCATCGCGTACAAGCACGTCCAGGAGCCGCCGCCGGCGCCGTCGACGATCAACCGGGCGGTCACGCCCGCGGTCGACGCCCTGGTCGAGCGCGCGCTGCGCAAGGACCCGGCGCACCGCTTCCCGACCGCGGAGGCGATGCGCGAGGAGGTCGAGCGGGTCGAGTCCACCGCGCAGTCCGGCAGCTCGCCGCTGCAGGCCTCCACGCCGCTGGTGATCAGCGAGGGCCCGCGCTCGGTGCACGCCGCGCCGTCGCTGACCAACTTCCCGCAGGTCTCCGGCGACATCCGCACGCCCGCCCCGCAGATCCAGCAGCCGTACCAGCCGCAGGCCAGCACCCCGCCGCCGTACCCGCAGGTGCAGGCGCCGCACACCCCGCAGCCGTTCCCGCAGGCCCCGCACACGCCGCAGCCCTTCCCGCAGGCGCACACCCCCCAGCCGTTCCCGCAGGCCCCGCAGCCGTACCAGACCCCGCGGCCCTTCCCGCAGCAGGCGCACCCGACCGGGCCGATGCCGGCCCAGCCGGGCCCGTTCGTGGCGAAGCCGCAGCCGGGCAACAGCAACGCCGGCTGTTCGACGGCGCTGGTCGTGGTCGGTGTGATCTTCGGCGTGATCGTGCTCGCGGTGATCATCGTGCTGATCGCGGCCGCCCAGGGCGAGAAGAACAAGGGCAGCAGTTACGGCAGCTCGTCCCTGGGGGCCACCGCCTCGGTGGTGCTGGAGCTGCCGCAGGACGGCGCGGAGTAGGCGCCTGCGGACGGCGGTCCCGGCCGCAGGTTCCACGGTGACCGCGTCGAAGCGGTAGCGTTTCACAGGACGTAACCGACAGGGCGACTGCGCGCCGAGCGGCCGCCCGGGGCGAGGAGCAATGGCACAGACCGATCGACCGGGCGACGGCGAGGACGCGGACGTCCAGGCCTCCACCGAGGAGACGACGGGACGGGAGCCGGAGACCGCCGAGACGAAGGTCGTGTCGGGCCCGCCGCTCGGGCAGACCCCGGGCCGCGGCACCAAGGCCGTGCTCGGCACGGTCGGCGACGGCAGGTACCGCATCACCGGCCGGCTCGGCCGCGGCGGCATGGCGGAGGTGTTCTCCGCGCAGGACGTCCGGCTCGGCCGGACCGTCGCCGTCAAGCTGCTG
Organism: Kitasatospora arboriphila; assembly: GCF_039528095.1. Classification (NCBI taxonomy): domain Bacteria; kingdom Bacillati; phylum Actinomycetota; class Actinomycetes; order Kitasatosporales; family Streptomycetaceae; genus Kitasatospora; species Kitasatospora arboriphila. The sequence goes on along the minus strand of NZ_BAAALD010000005.1, from coordinate 180,320 downwards.
CGCGCGGACCTCGCCGAGGACGACATCGCCCGGCTCCGCTTCACCCGCGAGGCGCACGCCGTCGCCGCGCTCAACCACCACTCGATCGTGGCGGTGTACGACACCGGCGAGGAGGTGCTGGACGGCGACTCCACCCCGTACATCGTCATGGAGCTGGTCGAGGGCCGGACGGTCCGCGAGCTCCTGGTGGACGAGGAGGCGCCGCCGGTCGACCAGGCGCTGATCATCATCGCCGGGGTGCTGGAGGCGCTCGCCTACAGCCACAAGCACGGCATCGTGCACCGCGACATCAAGCCCGCCAACGTGATCATCACCAGCAGCGGCGCGGTCAAGGTGATGGACTTCGGCATCGCCCGCGCCCTGACCGGCGCGGCCACCACCATGACCCAGACCGGCATGGTGATGGGCACCCCGCAGTACCTCTCGCCCGAGCAGGCCCTCGGCCGGCCGGTCGACCACCGCTCCGACCTGTACGCGGCCGGCTGCATGCTCTACGAGCTGCTGGCGCTGCGCCCGCCGTTCACCGGCGAGACCCCGCTGTCGGTGGTCTACCAGCACGTCCAGGACAATCCGGTGCCGCCGTCCCGGACCAACGGCCGGGTGCCGGCCGGGCTGGACGACCTGGTGCTGCGCTCGCTGGCCAAGAACCCGGACGACCGCTACCAGACCGCCGACGAGTTCCGGGCGCACGTCCAGCACGCCCTGCGCACCATGCACGGCGCCCAGGGCGTCGGCTACGCGGCCGGTGCCGCCGCCGCGGCAGGGCTGGCCGCCTCCGTCCAGGGCGGAAACGGCAACGGCAACGGCCGGCCCGGACCGGAGGGGACGCCCAACGGCGGCACCGCCGTCACCGAGCCGATCGGCCGCACCGACCCGGCGGATCCGACGGCCGCGCTGCCGTTCCAGGTCACCTCGCCCTACCAGACGCCGTCCCGGCCCTACCAGCCGACCGGCGGCGGGCAGGGCTACGGCGGGCAGGGCTACGACGGCGACACCGGCTACGGCGGGGGCGGCGGCCACGACGGCTACGAGCCGGAGGACCGGCGCAGCCCGTGGGGCTGGGTGCTGGGCGTCCTGGCCGTGCTGGTCGCGGCCGGCGTCGGGATCGGGCTGGCCCTCAGCGGCGGCGGCGGGGGCGGTGGCGGCGGCAACACGCCGACCCAGCAGCAGACCCAGACCACCGCTCCCGCGGACACCGGCCAGCCGACGGAGCAGCCGACCTCGGCCCCGCCGACCCGTTCGCAGACCGGCACGACCCGGCCGACCGAGCCGACCTTCGGCTCGCACTCGCCGACCGGCAGCCCGAGCCCGACGGGCTCGGCCTCGCCGACCGACACGCCGTCGCCGTCGCCGACCCCGACCGAGACCAAGTCGACCCCGACCCCGACCGAGCAGCCGACCTCGGCCCCGCCGACCCCGACCTCGGGCGGCGGGGGGTCGACCGGCCCCGCCGCGCTCACCAACTGACGGGGCGTCCGGTCAGTTGGTGAAGGCGTCCAGGACCTGCTCGTACTCCTGGCACCACCAGCGCAGCTGGCCGGCGGCCGCGGGGAAGAGCGGGTCGGCCCGGTGGTCGCCGCGCTGGTAGTGCCACTGCAGCATCCACAGGTCGTTCAGCCGCTCCCACCAGACCCGGTGGACGGCGGCGGCCAGCTCGCCCGGGCCGGCCGCCGCCCCGGCCCGGTAGGCCCTGCTGTAGGCGCGCACCCGGCAGAGGTCCAGCACGCCGGTCCGGCCGTCGTTGAAGAGCAGGGTGGCGGCCCGGACGGCCTCCTCGGCGGTCGGGTGCAGCCCGAGCTTGTCCCAGTCCAGGACGGCGGTGACCACCCCGCCGCCGTACAGCAGGTTGAGCCCGTGGAAGTCGCCGTGCGTCCAGCCGGTGGGCGGGGCGTCGGCCGGGGCAGGCCGTCGGCCGCGGTGGGCGTCGAGCAGGTCGAGCCGCTCCGCGAGGTGCTCCTCGGCCAGCGCGTCGAAGGGCGTGGCCGGGCGGTGGTGCCCGGCGAGCCTGCGCAGGTCGTCGACCAGGCGCCCGGTCTCCTCCGGATCGGCGGTCAGCCGCCCGGCGGGCTGGCGCACCGGCGCGCAGACCTGCGCCAGGGCGCCGTGCAGCCGGCCGAGCAGCGCGCCGAGGTCCGTGCACTGCGACGGGTCGAGCGCCGTGCCGTGCCGGTGCTCGCCCTCCACCCAGGGGTAGAGGCCGAACAGCCGTCCGCGGTGGGCGACGACGGTGTCCCCGTCGGTGGCGGGCAGCGGGCGGGCCACCGGCAGGCCGCGGGCGTGCAGGGCCGTGGTGGCCCGGTGCTGGGCGGTGATCGCGGTGCGGGAGGCGGTGGCCCGGTCGACGTAGCACTTGAGGAAGTAGCGGCCCTCGGTGGTGGTGACCCGGTAGCCGCGGTTCAGCAGGCCCTCGGCCACCGGCCGGACGGAGACCGCGGGCGCGGTGCCGAAGCGGCGCAGGACGCCCGCCAGGGTGGCGTGCGCGACGGGCGGGCTCAGGGTCCCCACGGGCGGGGCGGAGAGGTCGGGGCGGGCCGGTGCGGCGGCGGGCCGGTGCGGCCGGGCGCGGAGGGCGGAGGGAAGGAGGAGGGACAGGGTGCCGTCCCCGCGGAGATCGGGCGGGGAGGCCGGGCCGGTAATCACGGAAGGAGCGTAATGAGGTCGTGAAGGTGTGGTTGACAGATCGTCAACCTTCTGATCTCGCACCGGGAGGGAGGTTCCGGGCCACGTACGCGGCGGCCTGCGTGCGCCTTTCCATGCCCATCTTGGCGAGCAGGCTGGAGACGTAGTTCTTCACCGTCTTCTCGGCCAGGTGGAGTTCATTGCCGATCTGCCGATTGGTCATCCCCTCACCGATCAGGTCGAGGATCCGGCGCTCCTGCCGGGTGAGCTGCGCGAGCCGCTCGTCCTCCTTGCCGCCGCCCTCGCGCAGCCGCTCCAGGACGCGGCTGGTGGCCACCGGGTCGAGCAGCGAGCGGCCGGCCGCGACGTCCCGGACGGCGGTGATCAGGTCGGTGCCCCGGATCGCCTTCAGCACGTACCCGGAGGCGCCCGCCATGATCGAGTCGAACAGCGCCTCGTCGTCCGAGAACGAGGTCAGCATCAGGCAGCGCACCCCGGGCACCCGGGAGCGGACCTCCCGGCAGACCTCCACCCCGTTGCCGTCCGGCAGCCGGACGTCGAGCACCGCCACGTCCGGTTCGACCGCGGGGATCCGGGCGAGCGCCTCGGCGGCCGTTCCGGCCTCGCCGACCACCTCGATGTCCGCCTCGGTGGACAGCAGGTCGTGCACGCCGCGCCGCACAACCTCGTGGTCGTCGAGGAGGAATACCCTGATATGTCCGTTTCCTGTCATGGGGGAATCCTTCCACGCCACCGTGTCGAAATCCCTGCTCCCGGCCGCTCCCCGGGGGACAGCCGGGAACGGGAGACACCGAATCGATGCCCGTTACCCCCTTACGCGGAGAGCTTTGCCCGGATACCGTGCGCTGGTGTCCTGACGGCCACCGAGCCGAGACCCGCACCACACCGGCGGTTCTCGGACAGGAACAAGTAGGACGTCCTAGCGCAAGCGCGCCAAGGGGCGCCGCTGGGTAACGTTCTCGTGAGGGACGCCGTCGGAGAAGGATCACCACCTGCCGAGCAGCCGGTGCGCACACCCAGCGCGCTTTGCCCGGAGGTGACCGGACCGGTCACCGGCGACCCCGGGCGGCCGGACAGACCGAGGAGTGAACGTGACCGTCAAAAGCACGGCGAGGGCGCGCAAGAAGGCCGCCCCCGGCGTCCCTGACAACCTCCGCGCAGGCACGGGCGCCGCGCCGGAGCTCGTCCAGCTGCTCACGCCGGAGGGCGACCGGGTCGAGCACCCGGACTTCCCCCTGGTGACCAGCCCCGAGGAGCTCCGCGCGCTCTACCGCGACCTGGTGCTGGTCCGGCGGTTCGACGCCGAGGCCACCTCGCTGCAGCGCCAGGGCGAGCTGGGCCTGTGGGCGTCACTGCTCGGCCAGGAGGCTGCGCAGGTCGGCTCCGGCCGTGCGATGCGCCCCGGCGACTACGCCTTCCCGACGTACCGCGAGCACGGCGTGGCCTGGTGCCGCGACGTCGACCCGCTGAACCTGCTCGGCATGTTCCGCGGCGTGAACCACGGCGGCTGGGACCCGAACGAGAAGAACTTCCACCTCTACACCATCGTGATCGGCGCGCAGACCCTGCACGCCACCGGGTACGCGATGGGCATCACCAAGGACGGCGCGGACGACGCGGTGATCGCCTACTTCGGCGACGGCGCCTCCAGCCAGGGCGACGTCAACGAGGCCTTCACCTTCGCCTCGGTCTACAACTCGCCGGTGGTCTTCTTCTGCCAGAACAACCAGTGGGCGATCTCCGAGCCGACCACCAACCAGACCCGCATCCCGCTCTACCGCCGTGCCTCCGGCTTCGGCTTCCCGGGCGTGCGGGTGGACGGCAACGACGTGCTCGCCTGCCTCGCGGTGACCCGCTGGGCGCTCGACCACGCCCGCACCGGCAACGGTCCCGTGCTCGTCGAGGCGTTCACCTACCGCATGGGCGCCCACACCACCTCCGACGACCCGACCCGTTACCGGGGCTCCGAGGAGACCGAGGCCTGGAAGGCCAAGGACCCGATCACCCGCCTCAAGGCCCACCTGGAGAAGGAGGGTCTCGCCGACGACGCGTTCTTCGCCGGCGTCGAGGCCGAGAGCGACGCGCTCGGCCTCCGGGTCCGCGAGGGCGTGCGCTCCATGCCCGACCCGGACCCCACCCTGATCTTCGACCACGTCTATGCGGAACCGCACGCGCTGGTGGACGAGGAGCGGGCCGAGTACGTGGCCTACGCGGCCTCCTTCGAGGGCGGGGAGCAGAACTGATGGCAGAGCGACTCAGCATCGCGAAGGCGCTCAACGACGCGCTCCGCAAGTCGCTGGAGAACGACCCGAAGACCCTCCTCATGGGAGAGGACATCGGCAAGCTCGGCGGCGTCTTCAGAATCACGGACGGCCTGCAGAAGGACTTCGGCGAGGACCGGGTCATCGACAGCCCGCTCGCCGAGTCCGGCATCATGGGCACCGCGATCGGCCTCGCGCTGCGCGGCTACCGCCCGGTGGTGGAGATCCAGTTCGACGGCTTCGTCTACCCGGCCTTCGACCAGATCGTCTCCCAGCTCGCCAAGATGCACGCCCGCTCGCTCGGGCACGTCAAGCTCCCGATCACCGTCCGCATGCCGTACGGCGGCGGCATCGGTGCCGTCGAGCACCACAGCGAGTCGCACGAGGCCTACTTCGCGCACACCGCGGGCCTCAAGGTGGTCACCCCGTCCAACGCGCACGACGCGCACTGGATGCTGCGCGAGGCGATCGCCTCGAACGACCCGGTGATCTTCCTGGAGCCCAAGCGCCGCTACTGGGACAAGGGCGAGGTCGGCGACAGCTCCGACCTGCCGCTGCACTCCGCGCGGATCGTCCGCCCGGGCACCGACGCGACCCTGATCGCGTACGGCCCGATGGTCAAGGTCTGCCAGGAGGCCGCCGCGGCCGCCCAGGAGGACGGCCGCAACCTGGAGGTCGTCGACCTCCGCTCGCTCACCCCGGTCGACTTCGCCACCCTCGAGGAGTCGGTGAAGCGTACCGGCCGCGGCATCGTCGTCCACGAGGCGCCGGTCTTCCTGGGCATGGGCGCCGAGCTGGCCGCCCGGCTCACCGAGAAGTGCTTCTACCACCTGGAGGCGCCGGTCCTGCGCGTCGGCGGCTACTACGCGCCGTACCCGCCGTCCCGGGTCGAGGAGTCCTTCCTGCCCGACCTCGACCGTGTGCTCGACGCCGTCGACCGCGCGCTCGCGTACTGAGAGGAGCGACGCACATGACCACCGAAGTCCGCGCGCTCCGCGAGTTCAAGATGCCCGACGTCGGCGAGGGGCTGACCGAGGCCGAGATCCTCTCCTGGTACGTCAAGCCGGGCGACACCGTCACCGACGGCCAGGTCGTCTGCGAGGTCGAGACGGCCAAGGCCGCCGTCGAGCTGCCGATCCCGTTCACCGGTGTCGTCGAGCAGCTGTTCTTCCCCGAGGGCTCCACCGTCGACGTCGGCACCGCGATCATCGCGGTGGCGGTCGAGGGTCCCGCCCCGGCGGTGGCCGCACCGGCCGCCGCTGCCGCCCCCGCACCGGCCGCCCCGGCCGAGGCGGAGGAGGTGCCCGAGCGGCGCGAGGTGCTGGTCGGCTACGGCCCGCGCACCGGCGGCACCCAGCGCCGGGCCCGCCGGACCGCCGTACCGGCGGCCGCCGCTCCCGGTTCACGGGGAACACCGCCCGTCCCCGCGGGGCCGGCCCCGCCGGCCCGCCGTACGGGGGTCCGCCGCTCCGGTTTCACGTGAAACACCGCCCGTCCCGGCGGCGCCGATCGCCCCGGCGGCACCCGTCGCCGTCCCGGTGCCGGTGCCCGCGCAGGCGGGGGAGCGGCCGCTGGCCAAGCCCCCGGTGCGCAAGCTGGCCAAGGACCTCGGCGTCGACCTCCGCACGGTCGTCCCGACCGGCCCGGACGGCGTGATCACCCGCGAGGACGTGCACGCGGCCGTCGCGCCGGCCCCCGCGGAGGCCGCACCGGCCGCCGCAGCCGTCCCGGCCCCGCAGGCCGCACCGGCCGCCGCCCCCGTGGCGAGCGGTGCGGGCGACGTGCGGGTGCCGATCAAGGGCGTCCGCAAGGCCACCGCGGCCGCCATGGTCTCCTCGGCCTTCACCGCGCCGCACGTCACCGAGTTCGTCCAGATCGACGTGACCCGCACGATGAAGCTGGTCCGCAAGCTCAAGGAGACCGGCGAGCTCGGCCGGGACGTCCGCGTCTCGCCGCTGCTGCTGGTCGCCAAGGCGCTGCTCACCGCGGTGAAGCGGCACCCGGAGATCAACGCCGCCTGGGACGAGGCCGCCCAGGAGATCGTGATCAAGGGGCAGGTCAACCTCGGTATCGCCGCGGCCACGCCGCGCGGCCTGATCGTCCCGAACATCAAGGACGCCGGCGGCAAGACGCTGACCCAGCTGGCCCTCTCGCTCGGCGAGCTGGTCGACACCGCGCGCGAGGGCAAGACCTCGCCCGCGGACATGCAGGGCGGCTCGATCACCATCACCAACGTCGGCGTCTTCGGCGTCGACACCGGCACCCCGATCCTCAACCCGGGCGAGGCCGCCATCCTCGCCTTCGGCGCGGTCCGGGAGATGCCCTGGGTACACAAGGGCAAGGTGGTGCCCCGTCAGGTCACCACGCTGGCGCTCTCCTTCGACCACCGCCTGGTCGACGGCGAGCTCGGCTCCAAGGTCCTCGCGGACATCGCCGCGATCCTGGAGCGCCCGAAGCGGCTCATCACCTGGGCCTGATCCCCGGTGAACACCGCCGGCCCCGTCCCCTCGTGGGGGCGGGGCCGGCGGCGTTCCCGGGCCGGTCAGCGGCGGGCGAGGCGCTTCACGGCGAGCAGCACCCCGCCGGAGGCGAACAGGAAGGCGGTGGCCGAGGACGGGCCGGTCTGCGCCAGCTCGGTGGCCGGGGCGGCGGGCGCGGTGGCGGTGGCCGCGGGCGCCGGCTCGTCGCCGCAGGCCCAGGCGGCGGTGCCGCCGGTCAGCACGGGCAGACCGACGCCGACCGCGACGGCGGCGGCGGTGGTGACGGCGGCGTTGCCGACAAAACGGGAGATAACGGGCGCACGCATGACTGGTCCCCCCAGGGCGGTGTGCTGACGGTGTGTGGGTGAAGGTGTCCGGCGCATCGGCCCCCCGGCCGTTGCCCGCCGGTCCTGCTCTCCGTGCCTTCACTCTGATGGACGTGCATCCGCCCCGGGGGTTGCAGGTGGTTCCGAGAAATTTTTCCGGGCCTCCGGAGTCCTTCGGCGATACTGCTCCCATGTCCGATCGTCAGACCGCGGTGAAGGCCGCCCGCAGCGCCCCCGACCTGCCCGAGCCCCGGCCCTCACTGCGGCGCGACGTCTCGGTGCCGGCCCTGCTGGCCGGTCTGGTCTGCATCGCCGTCTCCTTCTCCGGGCCGCTGGTGGTGGTGCTCGCCGCCGCCTCCGCCGGGCACCTGGGCCCGGCGCACACCGCCTCCTGGATCTGGGCGGTGTCGATCGGCAGTGGCCTGACCTGCCTGCTGCTCAGCTGGTGGACGCGGACCCCGGTGATCACCGCCTGGTCCACCCCCGGTGCGGCCCTGCTGGTCGGCAGCCTCGGTGCCCATCCCTACCGGGAGTCGGTGGGCGCCTTCCTGCTCTCCTCGGTCGCCGTGGCCGTGCTCGGCGCCACCGGCCTGTTCGGCCGACTCGTGCGGGCGATCCCGGTCGGCATCGTCAACGCGATGCTGGCCGGCATCCTGTTCACCTTCGGCGCCGGGATCTTCACCGAGCTGCGGAGCGCCCCCGCCCTGGTGCTCGGCACCTTCGCCGCCTTCCTGCTCGCCAAGCGGTGGCTGCCGCGGTACGCCGTCCCGCTGGCGCTGCTGGCGGGTGCGGCGCTCGCCGCGGCCACCGTCGGGCTGCCGCTGCACTTCGGGTCGGGCGGGCCGACCCGGCCGGTGCTCACCGTGCCTGCCTTCTCCTGGTCCGCGACCGTCGGCCTGGCACTGCCGCTCACCATCGTCGCGCTGGCCTCGCAGAACGCCCCGGGCCTCGGCATCATGCGGGCCTCCGGCTACCGGCCGGACGACCGGATGCTGGTGGGGGCCACCGGCGCGGTCTCCGTGCTGCTGGCGCCGTTCGGCTCGCCGGGCGTCAACCTGGCCGCCATCACCGCCGCGATCTGCACCAGCGAGGAGAGCCACCCCGACCCGCGGCGGCGCTACGTCGCCGGGATGTCGGCCGGCGTCCTCTACCTCCTGGTGGGCAGCTTCGGCGGGGTGCTGGTCGGCCTGTTCACCGGGCTGCCGCACGTGCTGATCGCGGTGATCGCCGGAGTCGCGCTGCTCGCCTCCTTCCAGGGCAGCCTGGCCGGCGCGGTCGCCGACGAGCACGGCCGGGACGGCGCCGTGGTGACCTTCCTGGCGACCGCCTCGGGCATGACGCTGTTCGGCATCGGCGCGGCGTTCTGGGGACTGCTGCTCGGCGTCGCCACCCATCTCGTGCTGCACCGCCGCAGGGCCTGAAAACGGTTCTCCCATTTCCGCGGTATTCCGTCGGAATCACGTCGAATGCCCGTATTCAGGGTTCGTGGACGCCGTGCGTGCGCTCCGGTCGGCCAAACGGCCGAACCCGGGATGCGATCTTGCCCGTGATGTGCTCGCGGAACTGCCCCGAACGGCCGAATTCCGTGCGGGTACGGGCAGTTCGGCACGAAATTCACGGGCCGCGGATCGCATGGCGGAGCGGGTCGCGCGGGTAGGCTGAGGCGGCTCGATCCGGATGCGGTGGGGAATTCGGAATCACCCGCTCCGGTGCACGTGAATTCCTCCGACGAGCAGCAGCGATGGCTGGTGACATGGCAGTGGGCGATCTGATCCGGGATGCGGAGTGCGAATTCGAGGGGGAGGAGGAGACCGCCGAGGCGGTCGGATCCGGCCGCTCGCGGCTGGTGCGGCGCCGCCGCGCCCTGCTGGCGGTCGCGGCCTCCGCCGCGCTGATCGCCTGCGGCGGCCTGGGCGCCGCAGGACTCGTCAAGTCGCCCGCCGAGCGGGCGGCCGACACCGCCCCGCCGCCCGGCACGCTGCTCACCGCCGAGGCCACGACCAAGGTGCTGACCCGTGCCACCGTCACCCGCGGCCAGGTCTACCCGCCCACCCGCTACGACGTCACCCCCGCCGCGTCCTCCCCGGACATCACGCAGCTGTACGTGTCCGCGCTGGCGGTGAAGGCGGGTGACGCGGTCGCCAACGGCCAGCTGCTCGCGGAGGTCTCCGGCCGGCCGCTGTTCGTCCTCAAGGGCGCGGTGCCCGCCTACCGGGACCTCAAGCCGGGAGCCAACGGGTCCGACGTGGCCCAGCTGCAGGCCGCACTGGCCGACCTCGGCCACGGGCGCGGTTCGGACGCCGAGGGGGAGTACGGCCCGGGCACCGCGCAGGCCGTCACCGACTTCTACCGGCAGCTCGGCCACCCCGCACCCACCGCGGGCGCGGCCGCCGAGCAGGCCGTGGACGCCGCGAAGCGCGCCGTGGAGGCGGACCAGCGGACGGTCGACGACCTGAAGGCCCGGCAGGGGTCGGCCGCCGCGGCCCCGCCGTCGGGCGCGCCCTCCGCCGCCCCGGCCGACCAGGGCGCCCTGCCCGGCCTCGCCGCCCAGCTCGACGAGGCCGAGCGGCGGCTGTCCGACGACCGGGCGGCGCTGGCCCGGGCGCAGGCGGCCGACGGGCCGGTGGTGCCCGCCGGGGAGGTGGTCTTCCTGCCCGTGCTGCCGGCCGCCGTGACGGCCGTGAACGCAACCGTCGGCGCCCCGGTCGCAGGTCCGCTGCTCTCGCTGACCAGCGGCGACCTGGTGGTCACCGGCCAGCTCACCCCCGGCCAGGCGCCCGGGATCACCCCGGGCATGGCGGTGGAGATCCTCTCGGAGAGCACCGGCACGGTGGTGCGGGGCGAGGTCGCCGAGCTGGGACCGCAGACCACCGCGCCGCCGGCGGGCCGGGTGATCGCGATCGGCGGCACCGCCGCCCCGGCCGGTTCCGGCACCGGCGCCGCGGCTGCCGCGCCGGCGGCGCCGGCCCCCCCCCCCCCGGGCGCCTTACGTACCGCTGAGGATCACTCCCACCGAGCCGCTGCCCGCCGCCCTCGGCGGCCAGAACGTCCGCATCACCGTCCGGCGCAGCGCCACCGCCCAGCCGGTGCTGTGCGTGCCAGTCGCCGCCGTGTACACCGACGCCACCGGGCGGACGGCGGTCACCCGGATCGGCTCCACGGGCCGCCGGGTCACCGTCCCGGTGACCACCGGGGTGAACGCCGACGGGTACGTGGCCGTCACCCCCGTGCAGGCCGCGCAGCTGCAGCCGGGCGACCAGGTGGTGGTCGGCCGGTGAGCGAGGTGATCCGACTGGAGGGCGTGGGCCGAAGCTTCGCCGGGCCGCCGCCGGTCACCGCACTGCACCCCTGCGACCTGTCCGTGCGGCGCGGCGAGTTCGTGGCGGTGACCGGCCCGTCCGGCTCGGGCAAGTCCACCCTGCTGCACCTGCTGGGGCTGCTCGACACCCCGACCACCGGCCGGTACGAGCTGGACGGCATCGACACCGGGAGCCTCCGCGACCGGGACCGCTCCGCCCTCCGCGGCCGCCGGATCGGCTTCGTCTTCCAGTCCTTCCAGCTCCTGCCGCACCGCACCGCCGAGGAGAACGTGCAGCTCGCCCAGGTCTACAACCGCGTCCCCCGGGAGCAGCGCCGGACGGCCGCCCGGGAGGCGCTGCACCTGGTCGGCCTCGGCCACCGGGTGGAGGCGCTGCCCACCACGCTGTCCGGCGGCGAGCGGCAGCGGGTCGCCGTCGCCCGCGCCCTGGTCAACCGGCCCGACCTGCTGCTCTGCGACGAACCCACCGGCAACCTGGACTCCGCGAGCGCGGGCGCCGTGCTGGAGCAGTTCGAGCGGCTCAACGACGAGGGCTACACCCTGGTGATGATCACCCACGACCCCGCGGTGGCCGCCCGGGCCCGCCGGGTGGTCCGGATCGCGGACGGCCGCCTGACCGAGCCGGCGGCCGTCCGATGACCACCACCGGGCCGGTCGGGCCGCCCTCCCGGCTCGGGCCGCCCTCCCGGCTCGGGCCGCCCTCCCGGCTCGGGCCGCGCGACCTGGCGGCCGAGGCCCTGGCGGGCGTGCTGCAGCGTCCCGGCCGCTCGGTGCTGACCATGCTGGGCACGGTCCTCGGCATCGGTGCGTTCGTCGCGGTGCTCGGCCTGACGGCCACCGCCTCCGGGCAGATCGGCGCCGGGTTCGACTTGACGCGGGCGACCACGGTGACCGTCACCGACCACCCCGTGACGGACGGCGTCCCGCCCGGCGCCAACCCGCCGAGCGGCTTCCCCGCCGACTCCGACGCCCGGGCCGGCCGGATCGACGGCGTCACCGCGGCCGGCCTGTGGTGGCGGATCCCCTCGGACGACCTGCGGATCTCGGCCGCCCCCGAGACCGGGCCGGGCGTCCAGGGCCTCTCCCTGTTCGCCGCCACCCCCGGCGCCGTCGCCGCGGTGCACCCGACGCTGGCCGCCGGGGTGACCCTCGACCCGTACGCGCAGCGGGCCGCGCTGCCGGTGGTGCTGCTGAGCCGGACGGCGGCGGCCAGGCTCGGGGTGACCCGGCTGGACGCCCAGCCCGCGATCTTCATCCAGGGCCTGCCGTACACCGTGATCGGCGTCTACGACCAGGTCGAACGGCTGCCGGACACCATGCTCGGCATGATCGTCCCCGGGTCCACCGCGCTGGAGCGCTTCGGCAACCCCGGTACGGCCGACGACGAGGCCGCGCACCTGATCGCCGCCACCCGGGTCGGCGCCGCCGACGTGGTCGCCGGCCAGCTGGCGGTGGCCCTGCGCCCGGACGCCCCGGACCTGCTCACCGTCACCGCGCCGCCGGACCCGCACGGCCTGCGCGACCGGGTCACCTCCGACCTCACCGGCCTCTTCCTGGCGCTGGCCGCGATCTGCCTGGTGGTGGGGGCGGTCGGGATCGCCAACACCACCCTCGTCGCCGTCCTCGAACGCACCCCCGAGATCGGCCTGCGTCGCTCGCTCGGCGCCCGCACCCGGCACATCGCCGCGCAGTTCCTCACCGAGTCGACGGCGCTCGGCACCCTCGGCGGGCTGATCGGCACCTGCCTCGGGGTGCTCACCGTGCTCGCGGTGGCCGCCTCCCGGGACTGGACGGCCGTCCTGCAGCCCTGGGCCACCCTGCCGGCGCCGCTGATCGGCTCCGCGGTCGGCCTGCTCGCCGGGCTCTACCCGGCCGTCCGGGCCGCCCGGACCGACCCGCTCACCGCGCTCCGCGGCGGCTGACCGGGGCCCGCACCGGCGCTGACCAGCAGGTTCTGGAGACGGTTCGCCCGCCGGTGGCCAGCCGACACGCCGCTACGGCATTGGGCCGGTCCGGCGAACTTCGGATGCGTCCGGTCGGCCGGGCGTGTCGCGAGGGGTACGTCTGTGCGACCACCACCCGGGCCCCCGCCGGGTGACCGGAGCCCGGAGGACGCACCCGCATGCCGCCTGGCAACCCTGGCCGGATCGTCCGGAGTCTGGCCGCGCTCGTGCTGATGTCGGCCGCCGTGCTGCCCGCAGCGCTCGAGGTCGCGGCCCCCGCCCCGTCCGCGGTGATAGGGCCGCCCGCCGGCCCGCTCACCGACCGCGGTGCGCCGCCCGCCCAGAACCGGATCGACCTCCGGGTGCCCGGTGCCGCCCCCAGCATCGACATCCGGCGCGCCGGCGACCCGGCCAACCGGATCACCCTGGTGCTGCTCGGCGACGGCTACACCGCGGCCCAGCAGCCGCTCTTCCGGGAACAGGCCGACCGGGCCTGGCGGGCCCTGATGGAGATCGAGCCGTTCCGCACCTACCAGAACTTCTTCAACATACGGAGGGTCGAGGTGGTCTCCCCGGTCGCCGGCATAGCCGAGGCCGAGGACGGCCGACCCACCGACACCCCGCTGGGCATGCACTTCTGGTGCGAGGGCACCGCCCGGCTGCTCTGCGCCGACGAGTCCGCGACCGCCCGCTACGCCGGCGAGGACGCCGGACCGCAGTTCCTGATAGCGCTCGCCAACTCCGAGGAGTACGGCGGCGCGGGCGGCACCGGCGTCACCACCCTGGCCGGCGGCAGCCCCGACGCCGGCCGGATCATCCAGCACGAGATCGGCCACACCGTCGGCGACCTCGGAGACGAGTACGACAGCGCCCCCGACGACCCCGACTACGCCAACCTCTCGGCCGTCGACGCCGACGAGATGCTGCGGACCCACACCAAGTGGTGGCGATGGCTCGGCGCCACCTCGCCGGACGGCGGCGGTGTGGTGGGCGCCTACCGCAGTACCAACGGCCTCTACCGGCCCACCGCCGACTCCGTGATGCGCACCCTCGGCGGGCAGTACAACCTGCCCTCGCGCGAGGCGATCGTCGAACAGATCTACCGCCGGGTGAAGCCGCTGGACGGCGCCGCGCCCACGCCCGGTGTGGTCACCGGGCGGCCGAGGCTCCAGGTGAGCGCGGTGCCCCTGGAGGGGACGCGCCAGCTGGCCGTCGAATGGACGGTGAACGGGCGGCCGGTGGCGGCCCCCGGCGGCACCTGGCTGGACACCGCCGGCCTGACACTCGCACCCGGCGCCCGCGCCACCGTCACCGCGACCGTCCGCGACACCACCGACTGGGTGCGCGACGAGGCGTTCCGGGACCGCTTCATGACCCGCACGGTGAGCTGGACGCTGACCGGCTGACCGGTCGACCGGCGTACTGGTGGCGGTCCGTGGTGCGTCCGGGGGTGTCCGCGGCGCGGACCCGGTTCGTACCCTGCCGGATTGATCCGGTCATGGGATGACTAGGCTCAGGGGCCATGAGCGCGGACCCCGTCGGCACCACCCGTCCCCCGTCCCCCCTCGTCCCGCCGCAGCCCCTCGTCCGTCCCGTGCCGCCCGGCGGCCGTGCCGCCTGGGCGGCCTGGGCCGTCGGCGCCTCGGTCTACCTCCTGGCGGTCGTCCACCGCACCAGCCTCGGCGTCGCCGGCCTCGACGCCGCCGCCCGCTTCGGGATCGGCGCCTCCGCCCTCTCCACCTTCGCCATCCTGCAGGTCCTGGTCTACGCCGCCATGCAGATCCCGGTCGGCCTGCTCGTGGACCGCCAGGGCGCCCGGCGGGTGCTGCTGCTGGGCGTCCTGCTGATGAGCACCGGGCAGCTGGCCTTCGCCTTCGCCACCTCCTTCGGCCCGGCCCTCGCCTCCCGGGCCGTGCTCGGCTGCGGCGACGCCATGACCTTCATCAGCGTGCTCCGGATCGCCGCGCACTGGTTCCCGGCCGCCCGCAACCCGCTGATCGCCCAGCTCACCGGCCTGGTCGGGGTCGGCGGCAACCTGGTCACCACGGTCGTCCTCGCCCGGGCCCTGCACGAACAGGGCTGGACGGCCACCTTCGCCGCCATCGCCCTGGCCGGCGCCGGGATCTTCGCGCTCGTCGGACTCGTCCTGCGGGAGGGGCCCGGGCACGACCGCCGGACCCGCCGCAGCACCCCCGCCCCCACCACGTCCGTCGGCCGACAGATCCGGGACGCCTGGGCCGAACCCGGCACCCGGCTGGGGCTGTGGGTGCACTTCACCACCGCCTTCCCCGCCAGCGCCTTCGGCCTGCTCTGGGGCATGCCCTACCTGGTCGAGGGCCAGGGCATGAGCCGCACCGCCGCCGGAGGGATGCTCACCCTGCTGGTGGTCAGCAACATGGCCTTCGCCCTGCTCTTCGGCCGGACGGTCTCCCGCAGCCCGCGCAGTCGGATGCCGCTCACCCTCGCGGTGATCACCGCCACCGCGCTCTGCTGGGCCGCCGCCCTCGGCTGGCCCGGCGGACGACCGCCGCTCTGGCTGCTGGTGGTGCTGATCACCGTCATGGGCAGCAACGGCCCCGCCTCACTGGTCGGCCTCGACTACGCCCGCTCCCACAACCCCGCCGAACGGCTCGGTACCGCCTCCGGCATCGCCAACATGGGCGGCTTCGTCGGCGCCGTCGTCACCCTGCTCGGCATCGGCGTCCTCCTCGACACCCTCGCCGGCGCCGACGGCACCCACTCCGCCGAGGCCTACCGCTGGGCCTTCTGCTGGCAGTACGTGCCGCTGGCGGTCGGCACCGCGATGATCCTCCGCCTCCGCCGCAGGGCAGGGCACTGAGAGAACGCCAATACCCTCGCCTCGGGCGAGGGTATTGGCCGTTTCCGCAGGTCAGAAACCCTGACCTCGGCTGAGGGTTGCCACTCAGGCCTCGCCGATCTCCCGGAGCAGGTCCGCGATGTCGAGCGGCGCCCCCGAGAAGGTGACCCGGCCGAGCTCGCACCGGACGGTGCCGCCCGGGTGGTTGCGGCGACCGGTCTCGGCCAGGTGCCGGATCAGCTCGACCAGCTTCAGCCGCGGGCAGCGCGGCAGCACCACGCTCCCGCGGATCCCGACCCGTTCCACACTCGGGCAGCTGTAGTACGGGCCGAAGGGCGGCCCGCTGTCCTCGCCACGGCCCGGCACCCTGAACTCCATCTCGCCGTGCCGGCAGTGCACCGTGCCGTCCGAGCGGACATGGGCGCCGACGCCGTCACCCCGCGTGACGTCGGTGAGGATCTCCACCTGCTCCCCGACCGCCTCGGCCAGGGTCTCGGCCATCCGCGCCCGGTGGTGGCCGAGGTCGAAGTCACCGCGCCTGATCGAGGGCAGCAGCTCCCCGGTGATCCACTCCTGGAAGGGCTGGGCGGCCGGCTTCCGGGACCTCACGATCAGCCGGTACAGGCCCGCTTCGTTGATCAGGCCGAGCACCGGATTTCCGCGTCCGTAGGGTTTCCCATCTGCGGAAACATCGAATGGGTTACTTGAAATAAGGGTTAGCTCGCGGCTGTCGACCGTCCGCCGGTTGCCCGGTCCGACCAGGTCGGCCGCCCGGCTCGCGTTGTCGCGCCCGAGGATCCTGCACACGTCCGCGGTGACGAACCACGGCTCCCCGTCGATCATCACCACCCTGATCGGCTGCCCCGTGATCGGGAAGCTCGACGGCACCAACACCATGTCGGTCTCGTCGTGCATACCGCCCCTCCTTCACTCTCGGTGACGGGTTCTGCACACATCAACGAGTCCGAACGCGTGATGTGGCGGTCGGCAAGCGTCGTACGGGGGTACGAGGGCGTGCGCCACCCGCGCGCGGGGGCGTGCGCCAGGGAAGGCTCCCGAAAGGGCCGGGGGCGGGGGTGTCAGGGGGTCAGGGCGAAGTGGGCCAGGATGCGGGCGGCGAGTTCGGTGTCGCCGTCGACGCGGACGGCGTGCGCGGCGATCTCGGGGCGGACCCGGCCGCAGGCGAGTCGGAGGTAGGTCTCCCAGTCCAGGTGGAACTGGACGTCGGGGGCGAGGCCGACGGAGGTGTCCACGCTGCCGTGGCCGACGGCGTTGACCCGGACGGTGCGCAGGAACTCCAGCGGGCCGCTGACGTCGAAGACCACCGTGGTGCCGGCCGGTGCGCCGGCGAGCTTGGCGACCACCTTGGGCAGCCCCTGGACCAGGTAGTCGCGGGCGACCGCCGCACCGGGGGAGTCCAGGTTGCCGGGCACCTGCAGGGCGCGGCGCAGGTCCTGCTCGTGCACCCAGACGTCGAAGGCGCGGTTGCGCAGCAGTTCGGTGTAGCTGATGTCCCGGGAGAGCGGGCCGGCCGGCCAGCGGACGAGGTCCTCCGGCTGCTGGCGGGCGTTGCGCAGGGCGCGCGAGCGGCGGATGACCGTGTACTCCAGCTCGCTGGTGATCTCCACCGGCGTGTGGCAGCG
Organism: Kitasatospora arboriphila; assembly: GCF_039528095.1. NCBI lineage: Bacteria > Bacillati > Actinomycetota > Actinomycetes > Kitasatosporales > Streptomycetaceae > Kitasatospora > Kitasatospora arboriphila. The sequence goes on along the minus strand of NZ_BAAALD010000005.1, from coordinate 162,890 downwards.
GCGCTTGTCGACCGGCAGCTCGACGTAGCGGGCGAACTCGCTGGTGACGTGCCGCAGGTCGCGGGGGAGGGAGTGGATCGGCCGGGGGTCGCCGAGCAGCTCCGACTCGACGGCGATGATGTGCGAGACGATGTCGCGGACCGACCAGCCGGGGCATTCGGTGGGCCGGTTCCAGGAGTCGGTCGGCAGCGGGGCCAGCAGCTCGGCCACGGACTCGATGGACTGCGTCCACGCGTCGGTGTAAGCCTGCACGGTCTGGTTGTCCGTCACGGGTATCTCCGGCCCTCCGTCAGCTTCCAACACGCCCCGCCGGCCGCCGCCGGGACCTGGGGGCGCAAGCGCTACCCGCACGTTACGCTGTCGGGTCACAGCAGGGCAGCGCTTTCGGGTGATGATCGTAGGACTCTTGCCGTGGACGGTGGTACTGTGCGCGCTTCATTGATCCAACTCGCGGTCTCCGATTCCGAGCCGCCCGCCGAGCGGCGGTCCCGCGCCGCGGCGCTGGTCAGGGCCCAGGAGGGTGCGGACCTGGTGGTGCTGCCGGAGCTGTGGGCGCTCGGCGGCTTCGCCTACGAGGCGTGGGCGACCGGGGCCGAGCCCCTGGACGGGCCCACCGCCGAGGCCATGTCGGCGGCCGCCCGGGCGACCCGGGTGTGGCTGCACGCCGGTTCGATCGTCGAACGCGATCCGGACGGCCCGATCTACAACACCTCGTTGCTGTTCGCGCCGGACGGCACCCTCACCCACACCTACCGGAAGATCCACCGCTTCGGCTTCGACAGCGGTGAGGCGGTCGCGATGGGTGCGGGCCAGGAGATCGTCACCGCCGCCACCGACCTCGGCCGGCTCGGCCTCGCCACCTGCTACGACCTGCGCTTCCCCGAGCTGTTCCGGGCCCTGCTGGACGACAGCGCCGAGCTGCTCGTGGTGCCGGCCGCCTGGCCGGAGCGCCGCCGCGAGCACTGGACGCTGCTGGCCCGCGCCCGGGCCGTCGAGGAGCAGGCGTTCGTGCTGGCCTGCAACACCGCGGGCACCCACGGCGGGGTCCCGCAGGCCGGGCACAGCCTGGTGGTGGACCCGTGGGGCCGGGTGCTCGGCGAGGCCGGCCCGGACGAGGAGGTGCTCACCGTGGAGTTCGACCCGGCGGAGGTCGGCAAGGCCCGCGCCGACTTCCCGGTGCACCGCGACCGGCTGCTCGGCATCCCCGCGCCCGTCCAGCGCTGACGCCCGTCCGGCGTTGACGCCGGGCCGCCGCCTCCCGGCCGCCGCCTGCCCCGGCGTACCGTCCCCGTCCGCCCGGCCGGTGCGGCGGCCGCCCGCTGCCCGGCAGTCGGTGTCTGCTGTCCGGTTATGGGCGTGATGGGGTACTTGTGCACCCCGGGGGCGACTTTGAGAAGATGGGCCGCCACCGCCTTCCGCGCTGGCCCCGTGACGCCCGCCGAGGAGGGGTGGCCCGCATGTACGGCACCGGTGCCGCCCGTCCCCCGATCCAGCGCAACAGCCTGCGCGAGCAGATCGCCGACGCGCTGCGCGAGGAGATGATGGCCGGCCGGCTCGCCGCCGGCCGGAACTTCACCGTCAAGGAGATCGCCGACCTCTACGGGGTGTCCGCGACCCCGGCCCGCGAGGCGATGGTCGACCTCGCCGCCCAGGGGCTGCTGCGCACCGAGCACCACCGGGGCTTCACCGTCCCCGCCTTCACCTGGCGGGACTTCGTGGAGATCTTCGAGGCGCGCACCCTGCTCACCGACAGTGCGATGCGCCGGCTCACCGCGCACCCGGCCCGGGGTTCCGGGAGCTACGACTGGTCCCGGATGCCCTCGCTGCGCCGCCGGGCCGACGCCGCCGCCCGCGCCTCCCGGCAGGGCCAGCTGGACGTGCTGGTCGGCTGCGACCTGCGGTTCTGGCAGGAGGCCGCGGCCCTGCTCGGGAACGCCCGGATCGCCGACTACCTCGGCTGGCTGCGGGTGCAGTCCTGGATGTTCGCCGCCCCCTACCTGCGGCAGGTGGGGGACCTGGGCGGGGTCTGCTGGGACCGGCACGGCGACCTGGTCGACCGGATCGAGGCCCGCGACCTGTCCGGGGCGCACCGGGTGGTCAACGACTACAACCTGTTCACGCTGGAGCTGCTGGGCCGGTTGGCGGGCGAGGAGACCGACGAGGTGCCGGTGGCGGCTCTGCTGCGCGCGCCGGTCGCGGGCGCCTCCGAGCCGGGCCCGCAGGCCGCCGCCCCGGCCCCGGCCGTCCCCGCCGCTCCGGCCGCGGTGGCGGAGGAGGCCACCCGGGTCCCGCCGCCCCGGTCGGTGCCGCCCGGGCGCTTCGGGCGGCCGGTCCGCCCCTCCGGCCCGGTGCCGGGCCGCACCTCTCCGTCCTGAGCGGGGACGCCGTCCTCGGCCCCGTGGGCCCGGCGGGGCACCGGTAGGGTGGGCGCTCGTTCCCCGACCACCGTCGGCGGCGCGCGCGCCGCGTCCGACCCCCGGAGAGGATGAGCCGGCCATGGCCTGCGACCTCTGGCTCGTCCCGCTCGTGGACGTCCTCACCTACAACCCCGAGAACCCCTTCCGGGACGACCTCGTCCGCTACAACGCGGTGCTGGCCGGCCACGGGCTGCCCGAGGTCCCGGTGCACGGCTACGCGCCCGGCATCACCGGTGAGGTCGAGCCGATAGCCGCCTTCGACTACGACTCCCTCCACTTCCTGCGCCGCGCCTACCTGTTGGGCGTGACCGGCTTCCAGATCACCCCGGTGGACGCGCTCGGCGGCGACTACGAGCAGCTGCTGGAGATGTTCGAGTCCACCGCCGAACAGTCGCACCTGGTCTGGCACTTCGACCACGCCGGGGCGTACGTCCCGGTGGAGTTCCCCGTCCCGCTGGTCGACGACGCGCTGCTGGCGACCGGCGGCCCGCTCGGCTCCTCGTACGGTCTGCTGCGCGAACTGCAGGCGGTGGCACCGGTGTTGGGCATCGACGTGCTCGAACCGCCGGCACCGACCCGGCCGCTCTCGCCGACCGGCCTCGAACAGCCCTTCGCCCCGCCGCTGGACGAGGCGCACCACCCGTTCGCGCGGGAGCGGCACGCCTGGGCCGGCCTGTACGCGGCGGCGACCCGCAGCGTCACCCAGGGCTCGATGATCGTCTTCGCCTGAGCCCGAGCCTGAGCCCGAGCCGGGGCCTCGGCCGCGGCCGGCACACGGAAGGGCGGGCCCGCCGGGCCCGCCCTCTGCTGTCGGTGCGCGCGGTCAGCGCAGCGGGCCCTCCGGCGGGCGCTGGCGCGGCATGGTGGGCCGGGTACCGGGCGGCGGCAGCACCCGCACCTGGGCGCCGATCCCGCCCTCGGAGCGGCCGCCCCAGACGCCCGGTGCCTGGGTGGGCAGTTGGGTCATCGTCGCGCGGAACTCCAGCATCCACTCCGAGGTCTCGGTGCGGACCATGTCGGAGACGTCCTCGCAGAACCGCCGCAGCACGCCCAGGCAGCGCTCGGCGGCCTCGCCCGCGGTGCCCTCGGTGGGGCCGAGCACCTCGCGGACGCACTCCGAGGCCCAGTCGAACTGGAAGGCCTCCAGTCGCCGCTGCAGCGCCTGCGCGGTGGAGACGTCCCGCATCCAGCCGGAGGTCAGGCCGAAGCCGCGGTCGGTCAGCAGGCAGGCGGCCGACGCCGCGAGGCCCACGTAGCCCCAGCCGGCGGCGCCGTCCAGGACCCCGGTCATGCCGACCAGCGGGGCGCTCACCCCGGCGACGCCGGACACCGCGGCGCCGAAGCGCAGCAGCCGGGCCCAACGCCGCTTCCAGACACGGTCCTTGCGGTACCAGTCGATCGCCTCCACGGCCCGTTCCTCGGACCAGCGGTAGAGCTCCTCCAGCCGCTCGGCGGGCTCGCCCCAGTCGCCGAGCGGGAACTGACGGGCGCTCAGGTCGGTGCGGCGGCGCGTCGGAGTGCGGCCGGCCGAGGCCGGGGAGGGCTGGTCCTCCTCACCGACGTCCTTGCCCCAGGGGCTCTCCTCGGGTTGCATTTCCGGCTGGCTCACCTGTGGGGCTCCCTGTGGCGGGTGACAGTGCAGTCCTGGCTGGACGCCCGGCTGACGGTGCGTCTAACCGACGCATCGTCGGACATGGCTCCGTGCGCGGGTGGTGTGAGCCGCCCATGGTGCCGTGCTCCGGCAGTCCGCCGGTTCTCGTCCATCAGCACTTCTTACCCCCAAATGGCTTACCGTGGGGGCGCTTCGGCTGTGATCGTTATCCGAATTCGGGTCCGGAAGCCGAGGTGAGAGGGTTTCGTCGGGCGGCGAGATTTCACTCTTCCGAGCGAGGCCGGGCGGGCCCGCGGACATGACCCGCGGCCTGCGGCGGCGCCCGGTGGCCGCCCCGGCCCCCTCCGGATTGGACGATCCTCCAGATCGGATGCGCCGAAAAGCGGCAGCATTGGAGGTTTCGCCACAGTCGGCACCCCGGCGGCACGAGCACGGATCCGGCCACCGACTACCCTTGCCAAGCGTGAAGGTCCTCGTAATCGGCGGCGGCGCCCGCGAACACGCCCTGTGCCGCTCACTGTCCCTCGATCCCGCCGTCACCGAGCTGCACTGCGCCCCGGGCAACGCCGGGATCTCGCAGGTCGCCACGGTGCACCCGGTCGACCAGCTGGACGGCGCGGCCGTCACCGCCCTGGCCCGGGAGCTCGCCGCCGACCTGGTGGTGGTCGGCCCCGAGGCCCCGCTGGTGGCCGGCGTCGCCGACCCGCTGCGCGCGGCCGGCATCCCCGTCTTCGGCCCGTCCGCCGAGGCGTCGCAGCTGGAGGGCTCCAAGGCCTTCGCCAAGGACGTGATGGCCGGCGCCGGCGTGCCGACCGCCCGCTCGTACGTCTGCACCACCGCCGAGGAGGCGGCCGCCGCGCTGGACGCCTTCGGCGCCCCGTACGTGGTCAAGGACGACGGCCTGGCCGCCGGCAAGGGCGTCGTGGTCACCTCCGACCGCCAGGCCGCGCTGGAGCACGCCGCGGCCTGCGAGCGCGTGGTGATCGAGGAGTACCTCGACGGCCCCGAGGTGTCGCTCTTCGCGATCACCGACGGCACCACCGTGCTGCCGCTCGTCCCCGCCCAGGACTTCAAGCGCGCCCTGGACGGCGACGAGGGCCCCAACACCGGCGGCATGGGCGCCTACTCGCCGCTGCCCTGGGCCCCCGAGGGCCTGGTCGAGGAGGTGCTCGCCACCGTCCTGCAGCCGACCGTGGACGAGCTGCGCCGCCGCGGCACCCCGTTCTCCGGCCTGCTCTACGCGGGCCTCGCGCTGACCTCGCGCGGCACCCGCGTGATCGAGTTCAACGCCCGCTTCGGCGACCCGGAGACCCAGGTCGTGCTGGCCCGGCTGCGCACCCCGCTGGCCGGCGTGCTGCTGGCCGCCGCCGAGGGCGCGCTGGCCGGCCTGGAGCCGCTGCGCTGGGACGAGGGCGCCGCGGTGACCGTGGTCGTGGCGTCCGAGGGCTACCCGGCCGCGCCGCGCACCGGCGACCCGATCGAGGGCCTGGCCGAGGTCGCCGACGAGCACACCCACGTGCTGCACGCCGGCACCCGGGCGGGCGAGGGCGGCGAGGTGCTCAGCGCCGGCGGCCGCGTGCTGTCGGTCACCGCGACCGGCGCCGACATCGCCGAGGCCCGCGAGCGGGCCTACCGCGGGGTCGCGAAGATCTCGCTCAAGGGCTCGCACCACCGCACCGACATCGCGCTGAAGGCCGCGCAGTAGCGCACGGCCGTCGACGGCGCCGAGGGCGCTGCCTCCGCGGGGACACCCCCATGGGCGCAGCGCCCTCGGGCGTTTCTCGACCCGTTCGGCGGACCTCCGGAGGTTCCCTGAAGCCGGGAATCCAGCCCTTCGGGTGACTCATGGGGCATCCGGCTGACGCAACCGGCGCTCCGGTCGTAGGGTGCGCTGAATCGCGCCCGCCCGCGGTGCCGGACCGCGTCACCCGCGGTACCGCCGCCGGGTGGGGCGACGCTCCCGGGGGGATGCTGGGGGCGTCCGGATTGTTCGCACCGTCACCAGGACGAGTGGAAAGCGGTGCGATCCGGAACACCCATCTGCACGAGGGCGTCAAAACTGTCAGAAGAGCCATGCAGGATGCACAACCGGGGGCGGCTGCCGCCGAGCCCCGGTCGGATACTGATCATTTCGAGTCGCTCGGACGCCTCGGCCACCGGTCCCGCCGGTCCTGCCGGCCCCGGCCCACTGGCCTCCGACCGCTCCGAAGGGGGTGCCGCGCCGAATGGCCGCTGTCGACGCCGCACGCGCGCATGCCCAGGCCGTGCTGCGAATCCGTGGCTGGGCCCTGGCCGCCACCGTTGTCCCCGCCGCCCTGGCCGTCGTGCTGCTGGCGGGCCGTCTCACCGGCCGGATCGGCGCGCCGGGCTCGCCCGACGGCGGCACGTGGGACGCCGTCCGCTGGGCGGTGGCCGCCGTCGCCGTCCTGGCGCTGGTGACCGGCTGGCTGGTGCACCGCTCGCACCGCACCGCGGTGCCGCCGGCCACCCCGGCCGTCCCGGTCTGCCCGGAGGAGGCGCCCGAGCTCTACCGGCTGCTGGTCGACCTCGCCGAGCGCCTGGAGGTGCCCGTGCCCTCCGGGATCGCGCTGACCCCGGACTGCGACAGCTGGCTGGAGGAGCCCGCCGGCCCGCACCGCCGGGGCACCCCGCACCCGGCGCCCGTCCTGGTGCTCGGCTCGCCCTTCCTGTGGTGGATGCGGGCCGGTGAGCTCCGCGCCCTGCTCGCCCCCGTGGTGGCCGGCACCGCCGTCGCCGCCGACACCGACATCGCCGCCGCCCGGCGTTTCGTCCGCAGTCTGGACGCCGCGCTCGGCGAGCCGCACCGCGGCCCGGCCGCGGTGATCGACCGGATCAACCGCCTGCTGCTCGGCGCCTGCCGCGAGCACTCCGCCGAGCTGGAGCGCTCGGCGGCGGCCTGGGCATCGCACCAGGCCAGGGCGGTCGACTACGGGATGCGGATCGCTGCCCAGGAGCAGGTCGGCCTCGCCTACGCGGGGTGGGACCGCCTGCTCACCCGGGTCGCGCTGCCCGCCTGGCGGCTCGGCCGCCACCCCGAGCACCTGAACGCGGGCGTGGTCGCCGCGCTCACCGAGCTGGCCCGCCGCGACCGGCTCGCCGACGGCTACGAGACCCGCCTCGGCGACCGGCCCGCCTGCGACCTGCTGGAGGAGCCGGGCCGGGTGGACGCCGCCGTCTCGCTGCTCGCCGCCGACCTGCTCCACCAGGTGCCGCCCGGCGGCTGGCAGCCGCTCGAATGGGACGCCTACCCGGGCGAGGTCGCCGTGCGCGGCTGGCGCGACAAGTCCGCCGTGCTGCAGGCCGCCCTGGACGACCCGGGGGCCGGGCGGGCCGACGGCCCGCCGCTCGCACGGGTGCTCGCCCGGCTCGCCGCCGGCGGCGGAGACGCCCTGGCCGCCGCGCTGGCCGGCCGCTGCGGCCACACCGCGCCCGGCCGCCACGCCCGCGACCTGCTCGCCGACCACCTCACCGCGATGGTCAGCTGCGCCGTGGTCGACGCCGGTGCCGCCGTCGCCGGCCTGGACTGGCTGGACGGCCCGGTGCTGCTGATGGGCGGCGTACGGCGGGCCGACCTCGTCGCGGTGGTCGGCCAGGCCGTCGAACTCGGCAAGGACGCACCGCTGCGGGGCTGGTTGGAGACGGCGGGCGTGCGGCTCGCGCGCCCCGTGCGCAGTTGATGACGAATCATGCGGAATCGGGCGTCTTGCCTACCAGTTGCTACGGTGGGGTGACGCAGTGCCAGCAACCTGTGGTGTGCTGGACCGCACGCACATCCGTGTGGCACATGCCAGTCGCGGACGGGCGCGCCGAGCCTGACGCCGGCGACCGTGGGAGGGGCGCGTGGGGACGGAACTCAACCGCCGCTGGGAGTCCGGCACGCTGGCGCACGGCGTGTCCGACCCCTTCGGCCAGGGGCCGCTGCCGTGGCTGCGCAGCCCCGACCAGTACCTCGCCGACGGCGGGGTGCCGTGGTACGTCAGCGTCGACGCACCGGGCCAGCAGCCGCTGAGCGCGCCCCGGCCCGCGCCGGTGGTGAACAGCCCGGCCAACGCCGACGACGTCGACCAGCAGATCAAGGGGTTCGCCTCGGCCGGCGTGGTCCGGCCCGGCGGCTCGGTGGACTTCCGGGTGACGGTGAACCCGCCCCGCGAGTTCACCGTGGACGTCTACCGGATCGGCCACTACGGCGGCGACGGCGCCCGCCAGGTCACCTCCAGCCCGCTGATCTCCGGCCTGGCCCAGGCCGCGCCGCTGGTCGTCGGCCGTACCGTCTCCTGCCACCACTGGTGGCAGTCCTGGCGGCTGCACATCCCTGCGCACTGGCGCCCCGGCGCGTACGTCGCGGTCCTCACCACCGCCGACGACCGGCACCGCAGCCACGTCCCGTTCACCGTCCGCGACGCCGACCCGGAGCACCCGGCGGACCTGCTGCTCGTCCTGCCCGACGTGACCTGGCAGGCCTACAACCTCTTCCCCGAAGACGGGCACACCGGGGCCAGCCTCTACCACGCCTGGGACGGGCAGGGCCGGTTGGTCGGCGAGTCCGAGGCCGCCGTCACCGTCTCCTTCGACCGCCCGCACGCCGGCGCCGGACTGCCGCTGCACGTCGGCCACGCCTACGACTTCATCCGCTGGGCCGAGCGGTACGGCTACGACCTGGCCTACGCCACCGCCACCGACCTGCACGCCGGCCTGGTCGAGCCGGAGCACCACCGCGCGATGGTCTTCCCCGGGCACGACGAGTACTGGTCCGAGCCGATGCGGCGGACGGTCGAGTTCGCGCGCGACACCGGCACCTCGCTGGTCTTCCTCTCCGCCAACACCATGTACTGGCGGGTCGACCTCTCACCGGGGCCGTCCGGCGAACCGAACCGGCTGCTCAACTGCCGCAAGCGGCAGAAGGTCCCGGCCGGCAACCCGGCCGCCGGGCTGCCCGGCACCCCGGGCGCGCTCTGGCGCGAGGCCGGCGAGCCGGAGCAGGCCCTGCTCGGCGTGCAGTACGCCGGGCGGGTCCCCTCGCCCGCCCCGATGATCGCCCGCAACACCGGCCACTGGCTGTGGGCCGGCACCGGCCTCCAGGACGGCGACCCGCTGCCCGGCCTGGTCGCCGGCGAGGCCGACCACTACCACCCGCGGGCCCCACTGCCCGACCACACCGAGCGGACCCTGCTCGCCCACTCCCCGTACCGCGACAGCGCCGGGCGGCTGCGGCACCAGCAGACCTCGCTCTACCGGGCGCCCAGCGGCGCGTACGTCTTCGCCGCCGGCACCTTCGCCTGGTCGCCGGCGCTGGACCGTCCCGGGCACACCGACGAGCGCGTCCAGCGGGCCACCGCCAACCTGCTCGACCACCTCTGCAAGGAGGCCGGCGGGCCGACGTGAAAGACTCGGGCCGTCAGCCCCCTTCCCTGAGGACGAGACGACCTTGAGCGGATTTGTCACCAAGCCCGAGCCCGTCCAGGTTCCCGGCCTGGTCCACCTGCACACCGGCAAGGTGCGCGACCTGTACCGTGCCGCCAACGGCGACCTGGTGATGGTGGCCAGCGACCGGACCTCCGCCTTCGACTGGGTGCTGCCCAACGAGATCCCGGACAAGGGCCGCATCCTCACCCAGCTCTCGCTGTGGTGGTTCGAGCGGATCGCCGACCTGGTGCCCAACCACGTGGTCTCCACCGAGCTGCCGGCCGGCGCCCCCGCGGACTGGAAGGGCCGGACGCTGATCTGCCGCAGCCTGGAGATGGTGCCGGTCGAGTGCGTCGCCCGCGGCTACCTGACCGGCTCCGGCCTCGTCGAGTACCGGGACTCCCGCACCGTCTGCGGCATCGCCCTCCCCGACGGCCTGGAGGACGGCTCCGAGCTGCCCGCCCCGATCTACACCCCGGCCCTCAAGGCCGAGGTCGGCGAGCACGACGAGAACGTCCCCTACGAGGAGACCGCCCGCCGCCTGGGGGCCGAGCTTGCCGCCACCCTGCGGCAGACCACCCTCGCGGTGTACGCCCGGGCCCGGGACATCGCCCGCGACCGGGGGATCATCCTCGCCGACACCAAGTTCGAGTTCGGTCTGCTGGACGGCGAGCTGATCATCGGCGACGAGGTGCTGACGCCGGACTCCTCCCGCTTCTGGCCCGCCGACGAGTGGCAGCCGGGCCAGGTCCAGCCGTCCTTCGACAAGCAGATCATCCGCAACTGGCTGGCCTCGCCGGAGTCCGGCTGGGACCGCACCGGCGAGGAGCCGCCGCCGGCCCTGCCCGCCGAGATCGTCGAGCGGACCCGCGCCAAGTACATCGAGGCCTACGAGCGCCTCACCGGGACGTCCTGGGCCTGACAGGGAGCCACACCGGGCCAGCCACATCAGGGCGGGGGAACTACGCAGTCCGGGGGTGGGCACCGTGACGAACAGGGGATGACCCCGATTCGTCCGTGAGCCCCATCCGGGTTGCGCAGTTCCCCCCGGCCTTCGGCCGGGAGGTGCTCCCACGCGCCCCTGTGCTGCCCGTCTTAGATCCAGCCGTGTTCGCGGGCTATGCGGACGGCGGCGTGGCGGTTCTCGGCGCCGAGCTTGCCGGCGGCGGAGGACAGGTAGTTGCGGACGGTGCCGGGGGAGAGGGCGGCCCGTTCGGCGATCTCGGCGATCGAGGTGCCGTGCGCGGCGAGCTCCAGGACGTCGGTCTCCCGCGGGGTGAGCGGACTGTCGCCCGCGCTGATGGCGTCGGCCGCGAGCTCCGGGTCGACGTAGCGGCCGCCCGCGACGACCGTGCGGATGATGCCGGCGAGGTCGGAGGCGGAGACGGTCTTCGGCAGGAACCCGCGCACCCCGACCTCCAGGGCCCGCTTGAGGTAGCCGGGCCTGCCGTGCCCGGTGACGATCATCGTCCGGCAGCTCGGCAGGACGTGTCGCAGCTCGGCGGCGACCTCCAGCCCGTCGAGCCCCGGCATCTGCAGGTCGAGGACGGCGACGTCGGGCCGGTGCGCACGGGCCATGGCGAGGGCCTCCGGCCCGGACGCGGCCTGGGCGACGACCTGCAGGTCGTCCTCCAGCCCGAGCAGGGTGGCCAGGGCGCCGCGGATGAGGTGCTCGTCGTCGGCGAGTAGGACGCGGACGGGATCGGTCACGGGGCGGCCACCTCCAGGGCCGGGAGGTCGAGCGGGAGCGATGCGGTGAGCCGGAATCGGCCCGGGTCGGCGGGCGGGGTGGCGAGCCCGCCGCCGTGGGCGGCGAGCCGTTCGCGCAGGCCGAGCAGGCCGGTGCCGGGGTGGTCGCGGTCGGCCGCCGGGCCGGTGACGCCGTCGTTCTCGACCGTCAGCCGGGCCTGCCCGCCGTCGAGGCGCAGGGTGACCGTGCAGTGCCCGGCCTCGCTGTGCCGCAGCACGTTGGTGGTCGCCTCGCGGACGACCCAGCCGAGCACGGACTGGGCCGTGAGCGGCAGGGCGGCGGAGTCCGGGCCGAGGTCGATGTCGCACTCGACGCCCGCGGCGCGCAGCACGGACCGGGCGCCGGCGACCTCGGCGGCCAGGTCGGCCGTCCGGTAGCCGCGGACGACCTCGCGGACCTCGCGCTGCGACTCCTGGGCGATCCGCTGGACCTCGACCATCTGGTCGGCCGCCTCGGTGCGGCCGCGGCGGGCGAGCTGGACGGCGAGCTCGCTCTTCAGCGCGATGGTGGTGAGGTTGCGGCCGAGCACGTCGTGCAGGTCGCGGGAGAAGCGGAGCCGTTCCTCGGCGACGGCGAGCCGGGCCTGCGCCTCGCGGGCGGCGTCGAGCTCCCACACCACGGCGGCGATCCACGCGGTGCCCCGCCAGGTCGCGCCGATGAAGACCATGGCGATCCCGGAGCCGACGGCCAGGCCGAGCGCCGTGGCGGTCGGGATGCCGGCCAGCGCCGCGGCGGGGACGGAGAGCGCCAGCCCGAGCAGCCCGATCGGCGCGGTGGCCTTCAGCGGGACGGCGACGGCCACCGGGGCGAACCAGAAGACGAGCAGCCAGGTGGCGGTCGCGACGCCGGTGGGGACGGGATCCTCGCCGGTCGGGTGGGTGGTGCCGAGCACGGCCCAGTAGCAGAGCAACGTGCCGACGCTGAAGGCGACCAGCCAGCCGGTGGGCCGGGAGCGGCGGCCGAGGTAGTGCGCGAGCCCGGCACGGCAGCAGACGACGAACAGTGCCGTGGCGGTCAGCGAGGCGGCGACGGCGGAGAGCCGGACGGTGCCGGGCAGTTCCGCCCCGTGCTTGCCCGTGACGGCGCCGAGCAGGAGCAGCGGCTGCAGCAGGCCGGTCAGGTAGAGGGACCAGCGGATGAAGAGCTCGGTGAGCTTGGGCTTGCCCAGCGCCCGCCAGCGCCGCGACGGCCTCAGCAGATCCACGTCGTCCCCTCTCGACGGATGCACGGTCGTCAGATCCTCCCATCGGCGGTGGCCGCCGGACTCCTCCGGTGCGGCGGGTACGGCGGACACCCCGGTGTTCCGGCGGGCGGCGGTCAGCGGCGCGGCTCCCAGCGGAACCAGCGGCGGGCGGCCCAGACGGCGGCGGCGAGCCAGACCAGGCCGAGGCCGAGGTGCGGCAGGGCCTCGACCCAGCTGCCGAGGAAGTCGGTGGGCGCCTTGGAGCCGTCGGTGCCGAACCAGCCGAGGCGGATCAGCTGGAAGGCCGGGGTGGTGGGCAGCAGGCGGCAGGCGGTGGCGAGGCCGTCCGGCATGGTCTCCAGCGGGAGGAGCAGGCCGGAGCCGAGCTGGGCGAGCAGCAGCAGCGGCAGGGTGGTGATGCCGGCGGTCTCCACGGACTTGGTGAAGGAGCTGGTGGCGGCGGCGAGCGCGATCAGCAGACCGGTGCCGAGCAGCAGGCCGGCGGCCATCAGCAGCGGGTTGACCGGGGCGGGCAGGTCCAGCCTGGCGGCGCCGACCGCGCCGACGACGCCGCACTCCAGCAGGCCGAGGACGACCGAGGGGAGCGCCGTGCCGGCCAGGATCTCCAGGTCGCGGGCCTCGCCGGTGCGCAGCCGCTTGAGCACGAGTTCGCCGCGGCGGGCGACGTAGGCGGAGGTGAGGTTGTAGTAGACGACGAAGAGCAGGATCAGTCCGGCGACGCCGTTGACCAGGTTGGCGTGCAGGTCGAGGTTGGGGGTGGTCTCGGCCTGCTGGTCGAGGATGCCCTTGAGGCTCATCATCATGACCACCGGCAGGGCGACGGCCATGAACAGCGCGGTGCGGTTGCGCAGCAGCAGGGTGGCCTCGGTGCGGCCGAGGGCGAGCAGACGGCCGGCGGTGGTGGTCGTGGCCGGGGCGCCGGGTGCGGAGGTGGCTGCAGTGGCGGCGTGCGTGGTCATCGGGGGCTGCCGATCGTCTCGGGGGTGGCGGCCGCTTCGGCGGCAATGGCGAGGAAGGCCTCTTCGAGGGTGGCGCTGCGGGCCTCCAGGCCGCCGAGCGCGACGCCGTGGTGGGCGGCCCAGCCGAGCAGGTCGGTGAGGTCGGCCTGGAGCTGCGGGGTGCGGACGGTGATCCGGCGGCCGTCCGCGGTGATGTCCGCGGCGGGCAGGGCGGGCAGGCCGATCGCCTCGTACGGGCCGCAGCGCTCCGGGAGTTCGAAGGCGATCTTGGCCGGGCGGCCGGCGATGACCTCGGAGACGGTCCCGGTGGCGGCGATCCGGCCGGCGTGCATGATCGCGAGCCGGTCCGCGAGCTCCTCGGCCTCCTCCAGGTAGTGGGTGGTGAGCAGCACGGTGGTGCCGTCCTCGCGCAGCGTGCGGACCAGCCGCCAGACCGCGGCGCGGGCCTCGGGGTCGAGGCCGGTGCTGGGTTCGTCGAGGAAGAGCACCTCGGGGCGGCCGAGCAGGGCGACCGCGAGGTCGAGACGGCGGCGTTCGCCGCCGGAGAGCTGCTTGACCCGCACCCCGGCACGGCCGCCGAGGCCGACCAGGTCGAGCGCCTCGCCGACCGGGCGGGCGCCGCTGGTCAGTCCGGCCCAGCCGCGGCAGGTCTCGGTGACGGTGAGGTCGCCGGGGAAGCCGCCCTCCTGGAGCATGATGCCGATCCGCGGCCGGACGGCGGTGCGCTCGCGGTGCGGGTCGTGGCCGAGGACCCGGACCTGCCCGCCGGTGGGGGCGGCCAGTCCTTCGAGGAGTTCCATGGTGGAGGTCTTGCCCGCGCCGTTGGTGCCGAGCAGGGCGAAGAGCTCGCCGCGGCGGACGGTGAGGTCGAGGCCGCGGACGGCGTCGAAGCCGCCCGGGCCGGTGGGGCCGTAACGGCGGTGCAGGTCCACGGCCTCGACGGCCGGCCCGGAGTGGCTGGTGTCCTTCATGCCTCCAGCCTCCCGGCGGGCGGCGCGCGGGGTCAGTGCGTACCGTCACCGGCTGCCGGTGCGCTTGCACGGGTGGGCGGTGACAAATGTCATCGGCGGTGCCGCGCGTGTCGGCAGCACGACGAAGGGCCCCCTCTGCGAGGGAGCCCTTCGTACTCGGAGCGGACGACGAGATTCGAACTCGCGACCCTCACCTTGGCAAGGTGATGCTCTACCAACTGAGCCACGTCCGCATGCTGTTGAGTTGTACTGCTGCACTGCTACTGCTGTGTTGCTCGAACACTGCGAGCGGACGACGAGATTCGAACTCGCGACCCTCACCTTGGCAAGGTGATGCTCTACCAACTGAGCCACGTCCGCACGGTGCCTCGGCACCGATCGCCCCTCCCGGCTGCCTTTCGGCCTCCGGTTGCGGCGACGAGAAATACTCTACCCCATCGATCGGAGTGCTCGCCCCACCCTTTCCCCGGAGGGGTACCGGGGCGGGGCGGCGGCACGCTCAGTTGGCCTCGGCGAACTGCTCGTAGACGGCCTTCGGGATGCGGCCGCGGGCCGGGAGGTCCATGCCGTGCGACTGCGCCCAGGCCCGGACGGCCTGCGGGTCGGGGGTCAGGGCGGTGCGCCGGAAGGACTTGCCGGTGCGGCTCTGCCGGCGGCCGGCCGCGACGAACGGGGCGAGGGCCTCCCGCAGCTTCTCCGCGTTCTCCACGGAGAGGTCGATCTCGTACGACTTCCCGTCGACACCGAAGTGGACGGTTTCCGCGGCGGTGCCGCCGTCCAGGTCGTCGGAGAGCGTGACGACTACACGCTGAGCCATGGGTGTCAATCCTCTCGGGCAATTCGGCCGCCGGATGCTGGTGTCCGGTGGCCCGTCCGCCGGCGGCGCGCACGGCGGCATGCGGGCATGCCGTGCCAAATGACAGCCGATGGCTGCCGCCGGTCGCCCTATTCTGCACCCAAAGAGGCTGGAAATCGAAGGCCTCGGCATTCCTTTTTTCCGGATATTCACGAGGCTTCACGAGGGTGCCGGATAGTCGGGGATAGTCGTGGTCGACATGTCCGGTGTGCCGGTATTCGGGTGTTCTCGGCCCGGCCGGCCGGGGCGCCATTGAATCCGGAGAAAGGGGGCGTGCGGGGGCGGCTCGAACGTGCGGAGCCCTTGCGGCGTAAGGGGCGTTTGTCTACGCGCGTCACCAGGACCGACCCGCCGGGAGGCCCGAAATGCCAGGTAGTCTGAAGGTCCCCCGCCTTCACGCAATCACCACCGGGAGTGCCAGTGGCACGCGTCGTAGTCGACGTCATGCTCAAGCCGGAGATCCTCGACCCGCAGGGACAGGCGGTGCAGCGCGCACTGCCGCGTCTCGGCTTCGCCGGGATCGCCGACGTCCGCCAGGGCAAGCGTTTCGAACTGGAGCTGGAAGGGCCGGTGGACGACGCCGCGCTGGCCCGCATCCGCGAGGCCGCCGAGACGTTTCTCGCCAACACCGTGATCGAGGACTTCACCGTCCGCGTCGAGGGAGAGGCGAAGTGACCACACGCGTCGGCGTCGTCACTTTCCCCGGCTCGCTCGACGACCGCGACGCCCAGCGCGCGGTGCGCCTCGCCGGCGCCGAGCCGGTGGCCCTCTGGCACCGGGACAAGGACCTGCACCAGGTCGACGCCGTCGTCCTGCCGGGCGGATTCTCGTACGGCGACTATCTGCGCTGCGGGGCCATCTCCCGCTTCTCGCCGGTCATGGACACCATCATCGAGCAGGCCCGGCAGGGAATGCCCGTCCTCGGTATCTGCAACGGCTTCCAGGTGCTGTGCGAATCGCACCTGCTGCCCGGTGCGCTCACCCGCAACGACTCGCTGCACTTCGTCTGCCGCGACCAGAAGCTGCGCATCGAGAACGCCGACACGGCGTGGACGTCCGATTACAGCAGCGGCCAGGAAATCGTCGTGCCGCTGAAGAACGGCGAGGGCCGCTTCGTCGCCGACGAGCACGTCCTGGACGAACTCGAGGCGGAGGGCCGGGTCGTGGCCCGTTACCTCGACGTCAATCCGAACGGTTCGTACCGCGACATCGCCGGCATCGCCAACGCGGCGGGCAACGTCGTCGGCCTGATGCCGCACCCGGAGCACGCCGTGGAGCCGCTCACCGGCCCGACCACCGAGGGCCTGGGCTTCTTCACTTCCGTCCTGAAGCAGCTGGTGAACGCCTGATGAGCCTCGACACCGTCAAGAACGCCGAGCAGACCCCGGACGCCGCCCAGCCCTGGGCCGAGCTCGGCCTCAAGGAGGACGAGTACGCGCGCATCCGGGAGATCCTCGGCCGCCGTCCGACCGGCGCCGAACTCGCGATGTACTCCGTCATGTGGTCGGAGCACTGTTCGTACAAGAGCTCCAAGGTCCACCTCAAGCAGTTCGGCGAGAAGGCCCCGGAGAACGACGCGATGCTCGTCGGCATCGGCGAGAACGCCGGCGTCGTCGACGTCGGCCAGGGCTACGCGGTCACCTTCAAGGTCGAGTCGCACAACCACCCGTCGTACATCGAGCCCTACCAGGGCGCGGCCACCGGCATCGGCGGCATCGTCCGCGACATCCTCGCGATGGGCGCCCGCCCGGTCGCGGTGATGGACCCGCTGCGCTTCGGTGCGGCCGACCACCCGGACACCCGCCGGGTGCTGCCCGGCATCGTCGCGGGCATCGGCGGCTACGGCAACTGCCTGGGCCTGCCGAACATCGGCGGCGAGGTCGTCTTCGACTCCTGCTACCAGGGCAACCCGCTGGTCAACGCGCTCTGCGTCGGCGTCATGAAGCACGAGGACATCCACCTCGCCAAGGCCTCCGGCCCCGGCAACCGGGTCATCCTCTACGGCGCCCGCACCGGCGGCGACGGCATCGGCGGCGTCTCCGTGCTCGCCTCGGAGACCTTCGACGCGACCGGCCCGGCCAAGCGCCCCGCCGTCCAGGTCGGCGACCCCTTCCAGGAGAAGCTGCTCATCGAGTGCACCCTGGAGATCTTCAAGGAGGACCTGGTCGCGGGCATCCAGGACCTCGGCGGCGCCGGCCTGTCCTGCGCCACCTCGGAGCTGGCCTCGGCCGGCACCGGCGGCATGCGGATCGAGCTGGACACCGTGCCGCTGCGCGACAACACGCTCTCGCCGGAGGAGATCCTCATGAGCGAGTCGCAGGAGCGCATGTGCGCGATCGTCGAGCCGGCCAAGGTCGACCGCTTCCTGGAGATCTGCGAGAAGTGGGACGTCATCGCCACCGTGATCGGTGAGGTGACCGACGGCGAGCGCCTGGAGATCTTCTGGCACGGCGAGCAGGTCGTGGACGTGCCCCCGCGCACCGTCGCCCACGAGGGCCCGACCTACCACCGCCCCTTCGCCCGCCCGGACTGGCAGGACGCGCTGCAGGCCGACGCCCCCACCGCCGAGCGGCTCGCCCGCCCGGCGGACGGCGCCGGGCTCAAGGACGCCCTGCTCAAGGTCGCCGGCTCGCCGAACCAGGCCTCCAAGGCGTGGATCACCGACCAGTACGACCGCTACGTGCTCGGCAACACCGTGCTCTCGGTGGGCGAGGACTCCGGCATGATCCGGATCGACGAGGAGACCAACCTCGGCGTCTCGGTCGCCACCGACGGCAACGGCCGCTACGCCAAGCTGGACCCGTACACCGGCGCCCAGCTGGCCCTGGCCGAGGCGTACCGCAACGTCGCGGCCGGCGGTGCCAAGCCGCTCGCCGTCTCCGACTGCCTCAACTTCGGCTCCCCCGAGGACCCGGACGTGATGTGGCAGTTCGCCGAGGCGACCCGCGGCCTCGCCGACGCCTGCCAGGTGCTCGGCACCCCGGTCACCGGCGGCAACGTCTCGCTGTACAACCAGACCGGCGACGTCGCCATCCACCCGACCCCGGTGGTCGCGGTGCTCGGCGTCATCGACGACGTCACCCGCCGCACCCCGATCGGCTTCGGCGAGCAGGGCCAGCTGCTGTACCTGCTCGGCGACACCGAGGACGAGCTCGGCGGCTCGGCCTGGACCCAGGTCGTGCACGGCCACCTCGGCGGCCTGCCGCCCAAGGTCGACCTGGAGCGCGAGCGGCTGCTCGGCGAGATCCTCATCGCGGCCTCCCGCGACGGCATGATCGACGCCGCGCACGACCTCGCCGACGGCGGCCTCGGCCAGGCGCTGGTGGAGAGCTGCCTCAAGGGCGGCAACGGCGCCCGCGTCGTCGTCCCGGAGGGCACGGACCCGTTCGTGTTCCTGTTCTCCGAGTCGGCCGGCCGCGCGGTGGTCTCCGTGCCGCGCAGCGAGGAGGTCCGGTTCAACGACATGTGCGGTGCCCGCGGCCTGCCGGTCGCCCGGATCGGTGTCGTCGACGGCGACGCCCTGGAGGTCCAGGGCCAGTTCACCGTCACGCTGGCGGAGCTGAAGGACGCCCACACCGGCGTCATCGAGGCCCTGCTCGCCTGACGGATGCGCACGTCCCGAGGGGCGGCCGGCTCTGCGGAGCGGGCCGCCCCTCGGCGTACGCTGCCGGTATGCCGACGAAGACCCGCACGTACGACCCGGCCAAGGTGCGCGCCGCGCTCGCCGGGCAGACCGAGGCGCTGCGCGGCGCCGTCCGCGGCCTGACCGCCGCCCAGCTGGACCTGCCGACCCGCCTCGGCGACTGGCGGGTACGGGAGTTGGTGTCGCACCTGGGCATGGTGGTCAGCTGGGTGCCGGCCCACCTGGACGAGCCGCTGCCGGATGCCGCGGCGATCACGCCGCTGGACTGGGCACGGAAGACCCGTACCGCGGCCGCCACCATCAACGACATCGCCGAGGAGCTCGCGGCCGGCCCGTTCGCGGGCACGCCCGCCGAGGTGGCCGCCGAGTTCGACCGCCGCTGCGACGAACTGCTCGCCGTGCTGGCCGGCCCGGCCGCGGCGGAGACCGGGCGGCTGATCGGGATGCGCTTCGGCCCGATGCCGCTGGCAGACTTCCTGGTCACCCGGCTGGTGGAGACCGTGGTGCACGCCGACGACCTCGCGGACGCCCTCGGCACCGCCTTCCCGCACGACCGGCAGGCGGTGGCCGCGGCGACCCGGCTGCTCGCCGACGCCTTCGCCGACCAGGTGCCGGGCGGCGCCGTCGAATTGCGGATCCCGCCGTACGCGGTGGTGCAGGCCGTCGAGGGCCCCCGGCACACCCGCGGCACCCCGCCGAACGTCGTCGAGACCGACCCGCTCACCTGGATCCGGCTGGCCACCGGCCGGCGCGCCTGGCCGGACGCGGTCGAGGCGGCCGAGGTGCACGCCGGCGGGGAGCGCAGCGACCTCCGCGGCTGGCTGCCCGTCCTGGGCTGACGCCCGCCGCTGCGGCCGCGGCGGCGCCGCAGCGGGGTGACGGACCCTCGGGGTGTCGGTGCTCAGTAAGCTCATGGGTCGTTCACCGGGCTACGAGGGGACCAGGCATGAGTGACGGTGCGCGTCGGATACCGCCGCTGAGGGCGGGCCGCAAGCCGGCCGGACGGGCGCTGCTGGGCTGGCTGGCCGACCCCCGCGCGCCGCGGCTGTGCCGGGTCGCCGGCTCGCCCGGGGCGGGCAAGACCCACCTGCTGACCTGGTTCGGCGAGGCCTGCACCGGGGAGCGGCTGCCCGAGCCGCAGCGGGTGCACGCGGTGCTCGACGGCGAGCGGCTCACCGTCGACAGTGCGCTCTGGCTGCTCGGCCGCCGCCTCGGCCACCTGGTGCACAGCCCGGGGGAGCTGATCACCGCCCTGGCCGACGAGGGCCGGCCGGTGGTGGTCTGCGTCCCGGACCTGGGCCGTGCGGTGCACCCCTCGCACCTGGTGGCTGGGCTGCTGCGGCCGCTCGCCGAGTCCGAGCTGGTGCGGCTGGTCGTGGAGGCGCCCGACGGCGGCGCGGCGGCCGCGGCCTTCGGCACGGCCGTCGCGGAGGCCGCCGTCCTGGACCTCGACCGGCCGGAGTGGACCGACCCGGCCCGGTTCGCCGCCTGGGCGGCCTCGGTCGGCGGCGACCCGGCCGCCTACCCCGGCCCCGGGGCGGCCGACGGCAGCGCCGGGCGGCCGGCGGAGACCGCGGCCGAGCTGATCGCCCGGGTGCCGCGCCATCCCGACGGCCGGCCCGACCTCGGTGCCGCCGACGAGGCGCTGCTCGGCGACCTGTGGACGGCCGCCGCCAAGGACGGCTCCGCCTCCGGACTGCTCGCCGACGCCCAACTCCTCACCCGTGCGCGGCCGGTGGCGGTCACCGCGGCCATGGACTTCGTCAACGGTCCCGTCCCGGACGCCTGGACGGCGGCCGGCCCGGCCCTGGTCGGCGAGGACGACCCGGCCGTCCGTGCCGCGGTGCTGCGCACCCGTCTGATCGGCATGGACGACACCGCGGCCGACCGGCTCGCCGAGGTGCCCACGCCCTGGCGGGCGGAGTGGGCGATGTGGCCGGGCTCCTCGAAGGGCTGGCCCGGCCCGGTGGCAGGTCTGGCGGTGGGCACCGGCGGCTACGCCGGGCAGCTGCTGCTGGCGGATCCGGGCGGCGTGGTGCGCACCGTGGACACCTCGTCCGGGCGGCCGCTGGCCCGGGTCGCCCTGCCGGACGCCCGGCCGCTGCGCGGGCTGGCGGCGGCCCCGGACGGCACCGTGCTGCTGCTGGACGCGGAGGGGACCGCGGCCGTGCTGCCGGAGCCGGCCGGGCAGCCGGCGGGCGGGGCCGCCGCCGAGCAGGCGCTGCACGCCCTGCAGGCCGCCGTCCGCGGCGAGTTGAGCGCCCTCGCCACCACCGGCCCGCAGGGGCTGCCGGCGGTGGCCGACGACACCGGCTCGGTCCACCGCTGCCGGCCGAACGGCGGTACGGACGCCGAGAAGCTGCACGAGGGCCCGGTGACCGCGCTCGCCGGCACCGCCGGACTGCTGCTCAGCGGAGGCTTCGACGGGGCGGTGCGGCGCTGGGACGCGGCCGCGGACGGTCCGGAGGCCGAACCGGTCGACCGCCGCGGCAGCCAGGTCACCGCCGTGGCGGCGGTCGACACCCCGGCCGGGCCGGCGACGGCCGCGGCGTGGGCGGACGGTCTCGTACGGCTCCGCCGGCCGGGCGCGGACGGCCCGGTCGACCTGCGGCTGGGCTCGCAGGTCTGGGCGCTGGCGCTCACCGCCGAGCTGCTGGTGGCCGGCACCGGGGAGGGCGTCGCGGCGATCCGCTGCTGACGGCCCGCCACTGCCGGTACGGCGTCCGCGGCACCGGTCCGGGGGCGCCGGCCGGGCAGTACCGAGCGGCCGGGAGCACCGAGCGGCCGGGCGGCGCGGGACGCCGGGTGCTACGGAACGGCCGGCCCGCTGATGTAGGTGCCGTCCGCGGTGTAGGGCCAGGCGTTGGCGACGCAGCCGTTGAGGCCGTAGATCTGCTGCATCATGGCGGGGGCGGGCTTGCCCTTGCCCGGGCAGCCCTCGTGGCCGTGGCCGATCCGGTGCCCGACCTCGTGGTTGACGATGAGCGCCCGGTAGTCGTCCAGGGAGCCGCTGAACTGCGGCGAACCGGTCAGCCAGCGCTTGGAGTTGACGACCACCTGCTTGCCGACGTCGCAGTTGACCTCGCCCTTGGTGTCCAGGCCGGCCGAGCCGCAGATCCGGTCGACGGTGTCGGGCGAGGCGACCTTCACGGTGAAGTCGTAGACGCCGTCGGAGACCAGCTTGAAGCCGTTCTTGCCGTCGGTCGTCCAGCTGCGCCTGTCGCCGAGGATCGTCTGGACCTGCTGGGCGGCGGCCTGCGGGTCGATGCCTATGCCGTCCTCCACCTCGACCCGGTAGCGCCGGATCAGGCCCTTGCCGACCGCATCGCCCTTGGAGGTGGCGACGGTGAAGGTGCCCTTGCCCTTCTCGGTGACGGCGGTCGGGCTCGGGGTGGGGCTGGGCGTGGGCTTCGGGGCCGGGGCCGGTGACTCGGTCTTCTTGACGGCCGGAGCGGCGCTGCTGGCCAGCGGCGGGATCGGCCGGGCCTGGGCGGTGGGGCCGCCGGCCCCGGTGTCCTTGGCGCCGCCGAGCACCATGAAGGCGGTGCCGCCCAGCACGGTCAGTGAGCAGAGCAGGCCGACGCCGAAGACGGTGCGCCGCCGTGCCCGGCGCCGCCGCTGCTGTCGGGCGCGGCGTCGGCTGGGCGCGGGTGCGTTCCTGGTGGCGGAGGCTGCTCGCACGAGGTGCTTTCTGGTCGGCGACGGGGCGTGACGGACCGTCATGGTGTTGCAGGATCGATACCGTCGATCCACCCTCGCACGCAACCGGCCCGCATGTCCACATACTCGGTATGCATCGGCCGCCCGGTGCGGGTCGCGTCCGGGCTGACGCCACGACTGGAGACGCGCCGCGCCCCGGGTCGGTTGCGGGCGCGGCTCGCCCCGCCGCGGCGGCGTCAGCGCAGGTGGAAGGAGCGGGCGGGCCGGCCGGTGCCGGGGGCGAGGTCGACCAGGTGGACCTCGCCGCCGACGGTGACGCGCAGCCGGTCCGGGCCGTCCCACGCGACGGAGGTCAGCCCGGCCGACGGATCGTCACTGGTGAACTCCCCGAGGTGCCAGCGCCGTTCGACGAGCCCGGTGGCGTCGTCGACGTAGACCCGGCTCAGCGTGTCGACCCAGTCCGGCGCCTCCTCGACCACCAGCACGCGGTCGGGGCGCCCGGGCGCGGCCTGCCGGAGGGTCACCTCGCCGTTCCAGAAGAACCCGAGGAACTGCGCGGCCGGCAGGACGGCGGCCAGCGCCGCGCCCACCAGGGCGGTCTCGGCCCGGACGAGCGGGGAGCGCGTCCGCCGCACCAGCGCGGCGGTGAACAGCACGATCGCGGCGGTGCCCAGCACCACCGGGTGGTCGCAGATCCGGGCCAGCAGCAAGGGGCCGCCCGAGCGCCCCGCCCACAGGCCGGTGCCCAGCACGGCGAGGGCCGCCGCGCCGGCCAGGACGAGGGGCCGTGCCCCGCGCAGGTGCTCCGCCATGCCGATCCCGCCCTCACTGCCGCGTCCGGCCGTCCCGGTGCCGGCGCAGAGTCTGCCGGATCGGCGGGCGGGCCGTGCGACGGGGCCCGGGGGTGCGCGGGAAGTCCGCGGGCGGCCGTGGCGGCCGCCCGCGGAGTGTCGCGGCGGGCGGTCAGCCCAGCATGTCGGCGGCGGTCGGCGAGCTGTCGCGCAGGAACTGGGCGCAGCGCTCGGCCTCGTCCTTCTCCTCGATGGCGGCGGCCGCCCGGCCCAGGGCGTGCAGGGCGCGCAGGAAGCCGCGGTTCGGCTCGTGCTCCCACGGCACCGGGCCGTGGCCCTTCCAGCCGCTGCGGCGCAGCGCGTCGAGGCCGCGGTGGTAGCCGGTGCGGGCGTAGGCGTAGGACTCGACGACGCGGCCGGCGGCGTAGGCGTCGTCGGCCAGCTGCGCCCAGGCGAGCGAGGACGTCGGGAACTTCGCCGCGACCTCGGCGGGCGAGGCGCCCTGAGCCAGCGCCTCCAGCGGGCCGGGCTCGGCCGGGAGGTGGGTCGGCGGCGGACCGCCGAGCAGGTTCTCGTGAATGCTCATGGGCTCCAGTCAACCACTGCCGGGCGGCGTGCCCGGGTACCGCAGGGAGGGGCGGTACCCGGGCACGGCCGGGGCGCGGCGCCGGAAGGGGGTCGGGCGCGGCGCGCCGGGTGCGGGCCGGAAGGGGGTCAGGCCACGCAGCTCATGGTGGCGCTGTGCAGCTGGCCGAGGCGGGTGCCGGTGGCCGTGGCGAAGGTGAAGTACACCTTCACGGTGTTGTTGTTGAAGTTCATGACGTGGCTGACGGTGACGCCGTTGGGCTCGACCCAGTTGGTGAAGTAGAGGCCCCAGCCGACCTGGGCGGTGGCCAGGGCGGCGTCGAAGGTCTCGCCGACGCCGGTGCCGGCGACGGTCTCGGAGTGCAGCGAGGTGCCGTCCGCGGAGTAGGTGTTCTTGTAGACGTTCCCGTTGTCGACCGTGATCAGGTAGGTCTTGCCGGCGAACGGGGGCAGGCTGGTGCGGGCGGCGGAGGCCGTCGCGGCCGCGGTGCCGTCGTCGGCGGAGGCCTGTCCGGCGACGAGGGTGGCGCCGCCTGCGGAGAGGGCGAGGGCGGCGGCGAGGGCGACGAAACGGCGCTTCATGGGGCTGTTCCTTCCACGGTGGGACGGCTGGCGGGGCGCGGTGGGACGGTGCCCGGCCGAAGCTACCGACCGGCCGGACGGGGGTGTTGCCGGTCCGCGCACCGGGCGTCGTGGATCCGCGCACGTCGGTCGTGTCCGCAGGTGGGGGCGGTGGTGGCGGGGTGGGACGGGGGTCGGCCGGGGGTGCCGGCGGGCCGCACATCGGTCCTGCCGATGGCTATTGATACCTTCGGGAAGGTTTGTTTCTATCGGGTGGGTGTCCCGACGCGTGCCCGCGCATTCGGCGGCGACCGCGTGCAGCGAAGAAGAGCCCGACCTTCCCCAGCGAGACCGCCGGGCAGGTGTTCCGGCGCCCCAACCGATGGATGAACCAGAAGGGCCAACTCCAGCCCACTGGAACGGAGTTCGAGATGATCAAGCTGCAAGACGCCCTGCGGCACGCCGCTGAACGCCCGGACCACGTCGCACTGGTGGACGGCGGACGCCGGATCACCTGGAGCGAACTGGCCGACGAGATAGCCAAGGTGGCCGGCGGCCTGGCCGCGGTGCTGCCCGGGGGACGGCCGGCCCGCGCCGCCTTCCTCTGCTGCAACGGCTGGGAGCTGGTCGTCACCATGGCCGCCTTCGAGACGCTGGGCGTGTCCGTCACCGGCCTCGACTTCGAGGCCACCCCGGAGGCGACCGCGGACGCCCTGGCGCAGCTCCGCCCGACCGTCGTGGTCAGCAGCAAGCTGCACCGCCCGCTGCTCATCGCCGCCGGCTGGGCCGACCGCGAGGGCGTGCTGCAGGTCCACCTGCACGGCGTGGGCGAGGAGCTGGCCGCGCCCGAGCCGGTCGTCCCGGACCCGCAGGCCGGCGAGCCGGTGCACTACTCGACGCTGGCCGCCGCGCAGACCGCCGTGACCGCGCAGATCTCCCAACCCTACGAGCACTTCGCGGTGAGCTACGACGTCGCCGGGAACCCGCGGCTGGTGGTCCGCCGCCGCTCCTTCGAGGCCCGCCGGCTCGCCGAACTGGTCGACGAGTTCGCCTTCGACGAGGACGACACCTACCTGGTGACCGTCCCGATGTACCACGCGTCGAGCCCGGGCTGGGCGCGGGTGTTCTTCGCGCTGGGCGGCACCGTGGTGCTGGGCCCGTACCACGACCTCGCCGAGATGTGCCGGCTGATCACCGACGAGGGCGTCACCGCCACCCTGATGGTGCCGCCGGTGCTCTCCCGGCTGCTCGCCCACCCGGCCTCCGCCGAGCTGCGGCAGACCTCCCGGCTGCGCTTCCTGCTCACCGGCGGCCAGCACCTCAACCGCTGGATCGTCAACGAGGCCTGGGACCGCTTCGGCCCCGTCCTGCACCACTACTACGGCTCCACCGAGACCGGGCTGGTCACCCTGCTCGGCCCGGACGAGCTGGCGCTGTCGCCCTGCCGCTCCGGCCGCGCGATGCCGGGCATCGGCATCGCCGTGCTGGACGCCGAGCACCGACCGCTGCCGCCCGGCGCGCGCGGCCGGGTCGCCGTCGCGAGCTACCAGCTCATGGACGCCTACGGGGACGCCCCCGCGCCCTCCGTGCTGGTCGACCTGAGCGACGGCCAGGGCCCGCGGCCCTTCCTGCTCACCGGCGACGACGGCGTCATCGACTACGAGGGCCGGCTGGAACTCACCGGCCGGACCAGCGGCGCGGTGCGGGCCCGGGCCGACGGCGACCACGACTCCGCCTTCTTCGGGCTGGAGACCGAGCTGCTCGACCAGCCGGCCGTCCGCGACCTGGCCGTGCTGCGGGTCACCGTGCCGGACCACGGCCCCGTGCTCGCGGTGCCCTTCGTCCCGGTCGCCCGGGACCTGGAGGCGTCCGCCTACCGGGCGGTCAGCGCGGTCTGCGCCCGCCGGGTGCCGTGGATCTCCGCGCACGTGATCGCGGTCGACGCCATCCCGTACAGCCCCACCGGCACCATCCGCACCGGCGAGCTGCTCACCGAGATCATGCCGCTGGTCAACCTCTACATCCACCTGGACAAGCAGTCAGCTACGGAGATCCCCGCATGACCACGCCGGTTCCGCCGCACACCTCCGACGACCAGCTGGACGAGGCCGACCTCGGCACCCGGCTGCTCTCCCTCGAACGGGCGCTCACCGAGCTGCCCGCGGCCCGCCAGACCGCCGTCCTGATCGGCGAACTCCCGGACCACGGCGACGTGCTGCTGGTGGCCTTCGTGCCGGCCGACGCCGAGCGCGAGGAGTCCACCCAGCGCGCCGCCCGGGCCGCCTGCGCCCGGCTCGTCCCGGCGCTGCCCGCGCTGGTGATCCCGGTCGACGACATCCCGTACACCCTGGACGGCGAGCTGCGCGGGCAGCAGCTCTTCGACGAGATGCTGCCGCAGATCGCCCGCGACCTGCTGCTGCCCAAGGAGATGTCGGCCTGAGCCGGACTCCCCGGTGCCGGTCGCGCCCCGGCGCCCGGGCCGCACCCCTGCCTCAGCCGGCGTACGCGGCCAGGCCCGTCCGGGTGTACTCGGCGGCCGCCGCCTCCCAGCTGAGCGCGCCGTGGGCGGCCAGCGTGTGGACGTCCCGCCAGGCCCGCTGGAGCGCCGAGTCCTCCCACTGGGCGGCCACCCCGCCGGCCCGGAAGAGCCGCTCCACCGCGGAGACGGTGAGTTCCACCGCCAGCGCGGTGTCCCGCAGGTTGCGGCCCACCGCGCGGTCGCCGACGGCCCCGGCGTCCGCCCGCGTCGCGGCGTCCGCCAGCAGCGAGGCCGCGATGTCGATCTCGGCCGAGGCCCGCGCCATCACCTCGCAGCGGGCCGGGCTGACGGCCGGACCGCCCGGACCGTGGGTGTCCGCCAGCGGCGCCGCCCAGGCCTTCAGTGCGCCGCGCGCCGCCCCCACGGCGGGCGCGGCGAAGGCGAGCCCCGCCACCAGCCGCGGCGGCACGCCGTGGCAGCGGGCCCGGTCCGGGGCCGCGGAGGCCCGGACGAGGTCCATGAAGGCCAGACAGCGGTGCGCCGGCACGGCCAGGGGTTCGGCCACGCTGACGTCGTGGCTGCCGGTGCCCCGCAGCCCGTTGCTGTGCCAGGTGTCGTGGACCGTCACCGCCTCCCGGGGGACGGCCACGATCAGGAAGTCGCCCGGCAGGGCCGCCGGGTCGGGCAGCGCGAGCAGCACCCACGCCGCGTTCCGGACCCCGCTGACGCACCGCCAGCGGCCGGTGACCAGCACCCCGCCGTCGGCCGTCCGCTCCAGCCGGCCGGTCGGCGGCACGAGCGCGGCCGCGATCGGGACGTCCGGGGAGGCCCCCCAGATCTCCTGCTGGCCGGCCTCGGGCAGGAAGGCGGCCAGCCGCCCGTGGGCCGCCTGCAGGGCGGCGCACCAGGCGGTCGAGGTACAGCCCTCCGCCAACGAGGCGGTCGCCGCGACGAGTTCGGTGAAGCTGCCCTCCGCGCCTCCCCAGCGGCGCGGGACGAAGTGGCGGGCGAAGCCGGAGCCGGCCAGCCGCTCGGCCAGCGCGGCGTCGAGGCCGCGCAGCCGGTCGGTCTCGGCGGCCCGGCCGAAGGCGGTCGGGCGGAGCGCGTCCGCGGCCGACGTGAGTGACCCGGGCAGCCCGGTGGTCCGGGCCGTGGTGCAGGGATCGTCCAGAATGCTCAACGTTGTCTCCCCCTGTCGTGGACTGGCGTCACGTGCCGGGACGACGCCGGCCGCCGGCAGGGCCGGGGCACCCGTTGCCCGTTCGGTTAGCGGCGCAGCGGGCGGGGACGTCGTCGTCGACGAGGACAGCGTGGCCGACCGGAACCGGTCGCGGAAGGCGGCCGCAGCCACGGGGTGCGGATGCGGGCGTTCCGGAGCACGGGTACGTGGCCGGCTGCCGTCGTACCGCAGAATATTTGGAACATACCTTCGTGACGTTATGATTCGCGCGAAACTCCGGCACGACCGTGCCGGCACCCCTGGAGGTTGAGCCATGGCGGCCAGCGGGAATCCGGTCAGCGGCACCAGCAGGAGCCGGGGAACGGCAGCAGGTCGGAGCGCTCCGGCCCTGAAACAGGCGCGGGCGCTGCGCACCCGGGCGACGGTCCTGGAGGCCGCCGCCGCACTCTTCGCCCGCAAGGGCTTCAAAGTCGTCACCATGCAGGAGATCGCCGAGGAGGCCGGTGCCACCAAGGGCGCCGTGTACTTCCACTTCCCCAACAAGGAGGCGCTCGCGGCCGAACTGGTCGGCAGCTTCTACGCGGCCGCGCCGAAGACCACCTCGGCCCTGGCCGACCCGGACCTCAAGCCGCTGGAGACCGTCCGCCGGCTGACCATGGAGACGGCGCGCAGGCTCCGCGACGACGCGGTGGCGCAGGCGGCCGTCCGGCTGCAGACCGAGCGCATGGTCACCGACGCCGAACTGCCGCTGCCCTTCATCGACTACATCGCCGTCTACACCCTGCTGCTGGAGCGGGCCAAGGAGGCGGGCGAGCTCCCGGCGGACGCCTCCGCGGCGTCGCTGGCGCGGACGATCGTCGCCTCGTTCTTCGGCGTCCAGCACGTGTCGTGGATCCTGAACGACCGCGCCGACGTGGTCGCGCGGGTCGAGGAGCTGCTGGACCTGATCCTGCCGGGGAGCTGACCGCCCCGCGCACCCCGATTCCGGCGGGGGGATCGGCTCCGCGCAGTTCTGCGCGGAGCCGATGCCCCCGCTTTTCCCTTGTGGCGAAAGGGACTTGGGGGAGGGTCAAAGCTTGGCAACATACCTTCCCGGAGGTATATTTTCTTTCGGTCCCAGCGTCGGACCCTGGCCAGTGCCCTGTCGTTCACAGCCCCGTGGGGGAAGGCTCGCGATGGACACCTTTGCACCAGATCAGCTGACCCATCCGACGGCCGGACTGCTGCCGCGGCAGCGGAGCGCCGCAGATCTCGACTTCCATCGAACGGTGTCGCGCAAACTGGTCCACAAGGCCGCGGTCTCCGAGGTGTTCCTCACCGATTCGGCCAGAGCCACTGCGGACAGCTACCTGCTGGCCGCCCAGTGGCCCCGCGACCACGCGGTCTTCCAGCCCGGACCGGGCGGCACCGCGGACAGCATGGTCATCATCGAGACGGTCCGCCAGGCCACCATGTTCACGTTCCACGAGTACTACGGCGTGCCGCTCGAACTGCCCTTCGTCGCCAAGAGCTTCGACTTCGAGCTGACGGACGACCAGGCCGCGCGCGGCTCCGTCGGGGCGCCGCAGGAGGTCACCCTCGACCTGGTGGTCGACATGCCCGCCGAGCGCCGGGCCGGCCGCCGGATGCCCTTCCGGACGCACACCGTCGTCCACGCCGGCGCCGGGCGCCCCTGCGCCCGGGTGACCATCGGCGGCGAGATCCTCGACCCGGCGCTCTACCGGCGGCTGCGGGCCGCCCGCCCGGCCGAGCCCGGCTTCCCGGCCGAGGACGGCGGCGCGGTCGCCGCCACCCCGGCCCAGGTGGGACGGCGGCGCCCCGACGACGTGGTGCTGCTCGCCGCGCAGCCGGGCGACGACGCCCGCTGGCGGCTGCGGGTGGACCAGGGCCACCCCACCTTCTTCGACCACGGATCCGACCACGTCCAGGCGGTGCTGCTGCTCGAGGCCCTGCGCCAGAGCGGGCTGCTCGCCGACGGCCCGGCCCGGGGCGCCTCCGCCGAGGTGCTCACCGGCCTGCGGGTCGAGTTCCACGCGTACGGCGAGTTCGGCACACCGATCCTGCTCGACGCCCGGGCCACGGGCGGCGAGCCCGGCACCCGGACCGTACGCGCCACGGCGGCCCAGGCGGGCCGTCCGATCGCCCAGGCGGACCTCGTGTTCCGCCCGGCCGCCCTGCCCGGCGGCCCCACGTCCTGACGGACCGCCGGGTGCGTCCGTGCACCGCCGTGCCCGCCGGCCCGCTCCGAAGGAGTCCTGATGGAACTTCAGCATCTGCGTTCGTTCCTCGAGGTGTCGAGCGAGATGAGCTTCACCCGGGCCGCCAAGAAGCTGAACTACGCGCAGTCCAGCGTGACCGCGCAGATCCAGCACCTCGAGGCCTCGCTCGGCGCCGTGCTGTTCGACCGGCGCGGCCGGCGGATCGCACTGACCGAGAGCGGCCTGCGGCTGCGCCCGGTGGCGGAGCGCATCGTCGCGCTGGCCGATCTCGCCCACCGCGAGGTGGCCGGCGTGGCGGACCGGCCGTCCGGCCGGGCCGAGCGCCCGGTCGCCGAGGCGGCCGGACAGGCCCTGGGGCGGGCCGCCGTGCCCCGCCGGGCGGGGGTCAGGCTGCCCGCCCAGCGGGGGCGCCTTCAGCTCACCCAGCGGGCGCCCAGGGCGGGCAGCAGCACGTCCCAGGACGACCTGACCCGGGTGATCAGATCCAACTCCTCGCGCACCGACCCCAGATAGTGCGCGCCGAAGATCACGGTGGTCATCAACTGCGCCACCGGCTCCGGCGGGTAGTCGGAGTCCATCTCGCCCTGCTGCTGCGCCTGGACGACCAGGCGCAGCAGCGTGCGTTCCACGTCCGACACGAAGGCCGGCGTCCGCTTGGAGGACTGGGCCTCCTCGAGCAGCAGCCGCAGGGCCGCGTTGACCCGGATGTCGCGGTGCAGCCGGGCGACCAGCGCGCAGGTCACGTTCTTCAGGGTCGCCACCGGTGAGTCCGGGCTGTCGCCGACCCCGTCCTCGATCAACTTCCATGCGTCGTCAAGGTGTTGGACGAGCGCTGCGGCCAGTTCCTCCTTGGAGGCGAAGTGGCCGTACAGGGCTCCCTTGGTGACGCCGGTGCTCTGCGCCACATGGCCGAGGTTGGTGTTGGCGTAGCCGTGGGCGGCGAACTCCCTCGCTGCGGCGTCCAGTACCGCCTCGTACGTCCTCCGGGCCCGCTCCTGTTGTGCCATCGGCTTCCTTCCGTTCAACCACGTTGCCCGTGAACTCACGTACCGCAGTTCATGGTTCGAAGGCAAACCCTTCTTCCGGACCCCCGTCTATCGTCCATTCCCTCTCCATAAACACACGAGCGGCCCTCGGTCTGCCGGGTTGTCCGGACCAAGGGCCGCTCGGTGCGTGCCGCGGCGGGGTGTCAGGCCCCGGTGCCCGGTCCGCCGGCGGTGCCGGCCTCGTGGCGCTTGCGCAGCTCGGCGCGGCGGAGCTTGCCGATGCCGGTCTTCGGCACGTCCTCGCGGGCGAGGGTGACGACCCCGCCCAGGCGCACCCCGTACCGCTCGGTGACCAGGTCGCGGATCCGGCGGTCGGCCTCGTCGGTGCCGGTGCCGCCGCGCGGGTGGTAGAAGACCACCAGCTCCTCCTCGCCGCCGGCCGCGGTGCACGGCGAGACGATGGTGAAGGAGGGCTCCACGAAGGGGAGTTCCTCGACCAGCGCCTCGATCTCGTGACCGTGGTACTCGGCGCCGTTGAGGGTGATCAGGTCGTCCACCCGGCCGGTGACGGTGAGGATGCCGTCCTCGATCACGGCCAGGTCGCCGGAGCGGAACCAGCCGTCCCCGGTGAACGACCTGGCGTTCTGCTCCGGGTTCTCGTAGTAGCCGGAGAACACCGGGTCGCCGGTCACCTGGAGGCGGCCGACGGTGCCGGCCGGCAGCAGGGCGTCGTGCTCGTCCACGACGCGCAGCCGGACGCCCGGGTGCGGCCGGCCGACCGGGACGAACCGCTCGTCGCCCGTGGTGTCCGGGTCGAAGACGAAGTCGACGATGCCGGCCGAGGTCTCCGACATGCCCCAGCCGGGGTGCATCGAGGTGCGCGGCAGGCCGAACGGGGCCAGCAGGTCGAGGAAGCGCCGGATCACCCGGGCCTTGACCGACTCGCCGCCGTTCATGATGTAGCGCAGGCTGCGCAGGTCCCAGTCCCGGCCGGCGATCTCCTCGGCGCGGTCGTTGACCAGGCCGAAGGCGAAGTTGGGCGCCCAGGTGGTGTCGCAGCCGTGCCGGGAGATCTGCTCGAACCAGCGGGTCGGGTCGTCCAGGATCCACTCGGTGCGGGCGTGCACCTGGGTGCAGCCGAGCAGCACGTCGCGGGCGTGGAACATGACCAGGCCGCCGATGTGGTCGAGTGGCATCCAGTTGAACGAGCGGCTGGTCACGTCCAGCCGGCGGACCTGCGCGGTGGCCGTGGAGCGGGCCAGCACGTTGCGGTGGGTCAGCGCGACGGCCTTCGGCACGCCGGTGCTGCCGGAGGTCAGCAGCAGGACGGCCAGGTCGTCGGCGCGGGCCGGGTGCAGCTCCTCGGCCGGGGCGTGGCCGCGCAGCTCGCCGGTGCGGCCGAGCCAGCGGCCGGCCTCGGTCATCGCCCGGCCGGCCGGGGCGCCGTCGTCGCCGACGACCACCCAGGGGTTGTCGTAGCCGGCCCAGATCCACTCCAGCTGCTGGGCGGCGGCCTCGGGGGCGTCGGTGCGGCCCGGCGGCACCGGGATCGGCACCAGGCCGCCGAGGACGGTGGCCCAGAACGCGGCCAGCAGGTCGGACTCCTCGCGGATCTGCAGCAGCACCCGGTCGCCGGGGCGGGCGCCGCCCGCGCGCAGACCGGTGAGGATCCGCCGGGCGCCGTCCAGCAGCTCGGGGTAGCCGAGCACGGTGTCGGAGCCGTCCGCGCGGACGAGGTGGATCCGGCCGGCGTCGGGCCGGGCGGCGGCGCGCTGCAGGGCCTCGCCGAGGTTGCAGACCGGGAGGTCGGGGGCCGGGCCGCCGTCGAGGACGGCGTCCGGCAGGGTGCGGGTGTCGGCGGGCGCGGTCATGCGGCGGCCTCCTCGCCGGTCGCGGTGGCACGGGCGACGAACAGCAGCGGGCCGCGGCCGATCCGCGGGCCGGGCTCCTTGCGGAAGCCGCCGTACTCGGCGACCACCTCGAAGCCGGCGTCCACCAGCAGGTCGCGGACCTCGGGGGCGGTGAAGACGGTCTGGTCGAAGAAGTTGGCGTACATCGAGACGGTGCCGTCGCCGTCCCGGGCGATGATCGTCTCCTCGTTGCGCCAGACCGCGCGGTGGGCGTGCACGGACTGCCGGGCGAGCCGGGTGACGAGCAGGCCGTCGCCCTGGTGGTGGGCGATGATGTTCGGCTGGTAGCCGTCCACGAAGTTCAGCAGGTGGCCGATGTCCACCACGACGTGGCCGCCGGGGGCGAGCCAGCCGCGGACGGACTCCAGCAGCTGCCGCAGTTCGCCGCGGTCCAGCTGGTTGAGGGTGCTGAACAGGCTGTACACCAGGTCGAAGCGCCGGTCGGTGCGGTACTCCTCGGCCCGGGTGTGCACGTACTCGACGGCGGCGGAGCCGGGCTCCGGGGCCTTCGAGGCGGCGTACCCGGTGAAGGCGGCGCTCTGGTCGAGGCCCGTCCCGGGGTGGCCCAGGGCGGCCAGGGCCCGCAGGTTGGCGCCGGTGGCGCTGCCGATGTCGAGCACCGACCCGCCGGGCGGCAGGTACGAGGCGAGGAACTCGGTCTCGGCGGCGAGGTCGCGGAAATCCTTGCGGATCACCTCGTAGAACTCGCCCGGGTATTCGAAGCTGGACAGGCTGGACAAGGAGGAGGGCCTTTCGCTCGGGACCGGCGGGCGCCGGTCGTCCCGGGCCGTCCGGTCGGTGCCGGACGGCCCGGCGGGCGGCGTGGTTCGGGCGGTGCGGGACGGCGGTGCGGGCGGTGCGGCGACACCGGCCGGGCGGCCCGGCGGACGGCGTCGGGTCGGGCCTCCCGGCGGGCGGCGCCGGGTCAGGCGGCGTCGGTCAGGCGTGCGTGGTCGCGGCGGTACTCGCGCGGCGAGATGCCGTAGCGGTCGCGGAACAGCCGGCTGAAGTGCGAGGCGCCGTACAGGCCGGAGCGCTCGCCGATCATCGCGATGGTGAGGTGCGCCAGCCGCGGGTCGCGCAGCTCGGCGCAGCAGCGGTGCAGCCGCTCGTCGCGGATCCAGCTGGCCGGGCTCTGGCCGTGCTCCTGGAAGAGCTTCTGCAGGTAGCGCAGCGAGATGTGGTGGTGCTGCGCGAGCATCTCCGGCTTCAGCTCGGGGTCGGCGAGCCGGCTGCGGGCGAAGTGCTTGATCCGCTGCAGCATGGCGCGGCGGGCGAGGCCGGAGCTGCGGGCCGGGCGGGGCGAGTCCTGGTCGCGGTCCATGTAGTCGGCGCACGCCTGGGCGACCAGCCCGGTGATGCCGCGGGCCAGTAGTTCGGCGGTGCGGTCGGAGGGCAGTGCGCCCTGGTCGGCGAGCTGGCGCAGCAGCTCGGGGACGGCGAGCGGGTCGGACAGCGGACAGCTCACCCGCAGGTAGGCCTCGCCCCCGCGGGTGCGGTGCTGGGAGACCCGGACGTCGTCGCCGTATTCCGGGGCGGTGCCCTCGACGACGGTGATCCGGACCCTGCCGAGGCTGACCTCGCTCACGTTCTCCACCACCGGCTGCACGGGCGGCTCCGGCGCCCGGCGCGGTGCCGTTCCGTACTCGGTGTGCCCGTTCTCGGTAGGCATTGCATCCATGGCTCCCCCGCGAGGACTTGAGGCCGCGTCAGCCGGTACCCGGTCCGCCCCGGGAGGGCGGACTCCTCCATCATGGAAACATACCTTCTGGAAGGTATGCGGTTTTCATCGGCAGCAGTGATGCCCGGCCCGCTGTGAAGCGCTCCGGCCGGATCGTGCGCGGCCACACAACAACCCGTGCGCGTTCAGACAAGTCGCCCGGCCGGGCCCCGCCTAGCGTCGGCGGTACAGATCAGTGCCGGGCGCGCGGATCACCGGCGCTGCGCGCGTCCCCCTGTGCACCCACCCAGAAGGGGCCCACCCGTGGCAATCAAGGTAGGCATCAACGGATTCGGCCGGATCGGCCGGAGTTTCCTCCGCGCCGCACTTGAGCAGAACGCCGACATCGAGATCGTGGCGGTCAACGACCTCACCGACGCGGCGACCCTGGCCCACCTCCTGAAGTACGACACCACGCTCGGCAAGCTGCCGGTGCCCGTGACGGCGGGCCAGGGCGAGATCGTCGTCGACGGCCGCAGCATCCGCGTCACCGCCGAGCGCAACCCGGCCGACCTGCCCTGGGCGGAGCTGGGCGTCGACGTGGTCGTGGAGTCCACCGGCGTCTTCACCGACGCCGAGAAGGCCAAGGCGCACCTCGCGGCCGGGGCCCGCAAGGTCATCATCTCGGCCCCGGCCACCAACCAGGACCTCACCATCGCGATCGGCATCAACGACGCGGAGTACGACGAGGACGTCCACAGCGTGGTCTCCAACGCCTCGTGCACCACCAACTGCCTCGCCCCGCTGGCGAAGGTCCTCAACGACGGCCTGGGCATCGAGCAGGGCCTGATGACCACCGTGCACGCCTACACCCAGGACCAGAACCTGCAGGACGGCCCGCACAAGGACCTCCGCCGGGCCCGTGCAGCGGCCGGCAACATCGTGCCGACCAGCACCGGCGCCGCCAAGGCCATCGGCCAGGTGCTGCCCGAGCTCAACGGCAAGCTCGACGGCTACGCGCTGCGCGTCCCGGTCGTCGTCGGATCGGTCACCGACCTGACCGTCACCGTCGCCCGCGACACCACCGTCGAGGAGGTCAACGCGCTGTTCGCGAAGGCCGCCGAGGGCGCGCTGGCCGGCGTCCTGCGCTACACCGACGAGCCGCTGGTCTCCAACGACATCGTCACCGACCCGGCGTCCTGCATCTTCGACTCCGGGCTCACCAAGGTCATCAACAACCGCACCGTCAAGGTCGCCGGCTGGTACGACAACGAGTGGGGCTTCTCCAACCGCGTCGTCGACACCGTCCTGCTGATCGGCAAGCACGCCTGACCGGCGCCGCCGACCGCACACGCGGGCCGGGCACCCGGGGCGAACCCCGGGCGCCCGGCCCGCGCCCGTGAACCGAGCGGGCGACCCGCGGCGAAGACGCGCCGCACCGGACGAACACCCGCACAGAGAGGGCCGACCCATGGTCAAGACGCCGTACCACGAGGGCGAGCAGGCGGTGCAGCAGCGGGCCGGCGAGGGCCACCCCGGCTGGGGCTCGCCGATGTTCGAGGCCGCGATCCCGCCGCCGTTCGACATGTTCCTGCGCCGCCAGCGGATGCTGGTGATCGGCGGTGTGGACGACGACGGCGCCGCCTGGTCCACCGTCCTGACCGGCCCGCGCGGCTTCGCCGGCGCCGTCGGCTCCCACACCATCCACGTCAAGGCCCTGCCGGTGGCCGGCGACCCGCTGGAGCACGTCTTCGACGACCAGCGCGACATCGGCATGCTCGCCATCGAGCCGCAGACCAGCCAGCGGATCCGGATCAACGGCGTCGCGCAGCGCGAGGGCGACATCCTCGTCGTCACCACCGAGCAGGTCCTCGGCAACTGCCCCAAGTACCTGCAGCAGCGGGTGCTGCGCCCCGACGCACCGCAGGCCGCCGCGCCGGCCGTGCGCCGCTCCACCGTGCTCGACGCCGACCAGCAGCGCTTGATCACCGGCGCCGACACCTTCTTCATCGCCAGCCGCGCCCCGCAGCACGGCGCCGACGCCTCGCACCGCGGCGGCGCGCCCGGCTTCGTCGAGGTCCCCGCGCCGAACAGGATCGTCTGGCCGGACTACTTCGGCAACTCCTTCTACATGACCCTCGGCAACCTCCAGCTCGACCCAGCCTGCGGCCTCACCTTCCTCGACTGGGAGGCCGGCCACGCCCTGCACGTCACCGGGAAGGCCCGGATCGACTGGGACGAGTCCCGCACCAAGGCCGTCCAGGGTGCCCTGCGGCTGGTCGAGTTCGACGTCGAGCAGGTGGTCGAGGTCCGTGACTTCACCACCCTGCGCTGGAAGTTCGCCGCCCCCTCGCCCTTCAACCCGACCTGATCGGGCCCCGACCGCAGGAGGTACCCGCCGTGAGCCGCTACGACGCCCCCCGGCTCAGAGCCGCGCTGGCCGCTGTCCCGGACTACGTCCCCGGCCGCTCCCCGCGCCAGGGCTGCGAGAACCTCAAACTCTCCTCCAACGAGAACCCCTACCCGCCGCTGCCCTCGGTCGTCGCCGCCGTCCGCGAACAGGCCGGCCGGATCAACCGCTACCCCGACCCGGCCTGCACCGCCCTCGCCGAGGCGCTCGCCGCCCGCCTCGACGTCCCCGCCGACCGGCTGGTCTTCGGTACCGGCTCGGTCGCCGTCGGCCGGCTGCTGGTCCGCGCCACCGCCGGACCGGGCGACGAAGTCCTGTACGCCTGGCGTTCGTTCGAGGCGTACCCGATCATGGCCGAGGTCTGCGGCGCCACCTCCGTCCGGGTGCCGCTGCTCGCCGACGAGCGCCACGACCTCGACGCCATGGCCGACGCGGTCACCGACCGCACCCGGCTGATCTTCCTCTGCACCCCCAACAACCCCACCGGCACCGTCGTCCGCCGCGCCGAACTGGAGCGCTTCCTCGACCGGGTGCCGAGCGACGTGACGGTCGTCCTCGACGAGGCCTACACCGAGTTCGTCCGCGACCCGGACGCCGCCGACGGCCTCGCGTTCCACCGCCGGCACGGCAACGTCGTGCTGCTGCGCACCTTCTCCAAGGCCTACGGCCTGGCCGGCCTGCGGATCGGCTACGCCGTCGCCCACCCCGAGGTGGCGGCCGTGCTCCGCAAGGTGGGGCTGCCGTTCGGCGTCAGCGGGCTCGCCCAGGACGCCGCACTGGCCTCGCTCGCCGCCGAGGACGAACTCCTCGACCGGGTCGAACTGCTGGTGAAGGAACGGGCCCGGGTCACCGCGGCGCTCCGGGAGAGCGGCTTCGACCTGCCGGACAGCGAGGCCAACTTCGTCTGGCTGCGGCTGGGCGGGCGCACCGCCGCGTTCACCGAGGCCTGTGCGGAACTCGGCGCCGTGGTCCGGCCGTACGGGACGGACGGCGTGCGGATCACGGTGGGGGAGCCGGAGGCCAACGACGTGGTCCTGCGGGCGGCTGCCGCCTGGCGGTGACGGACAAGGGGCGCGGGGAACTGCGCAGTCCGGGATGGGCGTCGGAACGAGTCAGGGCCGACCTGATCCGTCCGTGCGCCGCATCCGGATTGCGCAGTTCCCCGCGCCCCTGAGGTGCTCTCCGTCGTTCCCCGCGCCCCTGTGGGCTCTTCGTCAGGCGAAGAGGCGGGCGAATTCGGTGTGGAACTCGGGGAAGGTCTTGTCGACGCAGGACGGGTCGTCCAGCACGATGCCCGGCACCCGCAGGCCCAGGACGGAGAAGGACATCGCGATCCGGTGGTCGCGGTGACAGTCGACGAGGCCGCCGGAGACCGGTCCGGGGTGCACGGTGAGCCGGTCCGGGCCCTCCGTCACCTCGACGCCGAGCCGCCGCAGGTTGCCGGCGACGGCGGCGATCCGGTCGGACTCCTTGAACCGGGCGTGCCGGATGCCGGTGACGGTGATCGGCCCGTCCGCGAGCGGTGCGACGGCCGCCAGCGTCATGAAGGTGTCGGAGATGTCGCCCATGTCGACCTCGAAGCCGCCGCGCAGCCGCCCCGTCCCGGTCACGGTGGTCCCGTCCTCGCCGATCTCCACCTCGGCGCCGGCCCGCCGCAGCACCTCGACGAACCGCAGGTCGCCCTGGAGGCTGTCGCGGCCGAGTCCCGGCACGGTGACCGACCGGCCGGTCACCGCCGCCGCCGCGAACACGTACGAGGCGGTGGAGGCGTCCGGCTCGATCCGCAGGTCGGTGGCCCGGTAGTCGCCGGTGACCCGCAGCCGGCCGTCCGGCCCCTCCGCCACGTCGGCGCCGAAGCGGCGCATCAGCGCCACCGTCATGTCGATGTAGGGGCGGCTCACCAGGCCCGCCGCGTGCACGGTGAGCGGGCTGCGCATCAGCGGGGCGGACAGCAGCAGACCGGTCAGGTACTGGCTGCTGCTGGTGGAGTCGAGGGCGATCTCGCCGCCCTGCAGTCCGGTGGTGCGGACGGCCAGTGGCAGCCGGCCGCCGGGCCCGGCCGTCACTTCGGCGCCGAGCCGCACCAGGGCGTCGACCAGCGGGCCG
The DNA here is from genome assembly GCF_039528095.1 of Kitasatospora arboriphila. Lineage (NCBI taxonomy): Bacteria > Bacillati > Actinomycetota > Actinomycetes > Kitasatosporales > Streptomycetaceae > Kitasatospora > Kitasatospora arboriphila. The sequence goes on along the minus strand of NZ_BAAALD010000005.1, from coordinate 123,507 downwards.
AGCGGGCGGGCCCGGAGCTGCTCGGTGCCGTCCACCTCGAAGCGGCCGAAGCCGGCCGCGGCGAGCACCGGCAGGAAGCGGGCGGCGGTGCCGGCGTCCTCGCACCAGATGCGGGCGCGGCCGTGCGGGCCGCGGCCGGTGCCGTGCACGACCCAGTCGCCGTCCTGCTCGTCCACCCGCACGCCGAGCGCCTCCAGCGCCCGGCGGAAGGCGACGGTGTCGGCGCTGACCAGCGGTGCCCCGAGCCGGCTCGGGCCGAGCGCGGCCGCGGCCAGCAGCAGCGCCCGGTTGGTGATGCTCTTGGAGCCCGGGATGCGGGCGATCGCCCCTCGGGCGGCGGTGGTCACGCGATGGCTCCTCGGGGTTCCGGACGGGCGCCCGCCCCGGCGAGGCGGGCGACGGCGTGCAGCGCGAGCCGGTAGGAGTCCGTCCCGAGGCCGGTCACCGCGCCGTCGACCACGTCGGACAGCACGGAGACCCGGCGGAACGGCTCGCGCGCGTACGGGTTGCACAGGTGTACCTCGATCGCCGGGGCACGGCGCAGCGCGAGCGCGTCCCGCACCGGGTACGAGCAGTGCGTGAACGCGGCCGGGTTGAGCACCAGCGGGGCCGCCTCCTCGGCGACCCGGTGCAGCCAGCCGACCAGTTCCGCCTCGCTGTCGGTCTGCAGCACGACGGCCCGCAGGCCGAGCTCGGCGGCGGTCTCCTGGCAGACCCGGACGAGTTCCGGGTAGGCGGCGCGGCCGTCCCGGCCCGGCTCGGTCAGACCGAGCCGGGCCAGGTTAGGGCCGTTGAGCACGTAGACCAGCGTCACTGCTGCTCCTTCGTCAGCTCGGCACGGAGACGCGGTCCGCGGTGCTGCGGTCCCGGTCCTCGGCGCCGGCGGCGCGGTTCGCGTAGACCGGGCGGATCCGCTGCACCGTCCAGTTGGCGGCCAGCAGCCGGTCGGCGAGCAGGCCGGCCGCGTCGGTGGCGACCACCAGTTCAACCAGACCGCTCGGGCGGCCGGTGGAGTGGTCGATCGACACGTCCTCGATGTTGACGCCAGTGTCCTGGACGGCGGCGAAGAGCCGGGCCAGTTCGCCGGGCCGGTCGCCGATGACCACCGGCACCAGCGCGCCGCCCGCCGTACCGGGCTTGCCGGGCAGCCGGGCCCGGCCGGCGTTGCCGCGGCCGAGCAGGTCGATGACCCGGGTCATCTCCTCGGCCCGCTTGGCCGCGTCGACCTCGGCGAGGCCGCGCAGCGCCCGCACGGTGGTCGCCAGGTCGTCGGCGAGTTCGCTGAGCACGTCGGCGACGGCGGTGGCGTTGGACTCCAGGATGTCGCCCCACAGCCCGGGGTCGCCGCCGGCGATCCGGGTCATGTCGCGCACCCCCTGGCCGGCCAGCCGGGACGCCTCCTCGGGGGCGTTCTCCAGCCGGGCGGCCATCAGCGCGGCGACCACGTGCGGCGCGTGCGAGACGAGTGCCACCGCCCGGTCGTGCGCGTCGCTCTCCATCACCACCGGCACCGCGCCGCACATGGCGACCATGGCGAGCGCCCGGTTGAGCGTCTCCCGGGAGGTCATCTCGCAGGCGGTCAGCACCCAGGTGCGGCCCTCGAAGAGGTTGGCGCAGGCGGCGAGCGGCCCGGACCGCTCACGGCCGGCCATCGGGTGGCCGCCGACGAACAGGGACGGGTCCGGGGCGCCGCCGAGCACCGCCCGCTCGGTCTCGTGCTTGACGCTCGCCACGTCGGTGTAGGCGTGGGCGAGGCCGCGGGCCTGGTGGTCGGCCAGCACCCGGCCGACCGCGCTCGGCGGCACCGCGATCACCGCGATGTCCACCGGCTCGTCCGGCGGGCAGTCCACCCCGCCGCCGAGCGCGACGGCGGTGCGGACGGCGTCCCGGTCGGTGTCGAGCAGGTGCACCAGCACCCCGCGGCGGCTCAGTGCGAGCGCCACCGAGGTGCCGATCAGTCCGGCCCCGACCACCGCGGCGGTACGGATCACCGGGCACCCGCCATCGGCTGCGCCAGGTCGGGGCGCAGGGCCCGGGCGCCGCCGAGGTACACGTGCCGGACGCGGTCGCGGGGCAGCGGGGTCTCGGCGGTGACCAGCACCCGGACGGTGCGCGGCAGGCCGCCGTCGACGTCCATCTCCTGGGCGCACATCAGCGGCACGTCGGTCAGGCCGAGGTCGCGGGCGGCGCGGGCGGGGAAGCCGCTGCGCAGGTCGGGGGTGGCGGTGAAGAGGATCGAGACCAGGTCGTCGGGGACGAGCGAGTTCGCCTCGATGATCTCCTGGAGCAGCAGGCGGGTGGCGTCCATGACCTCGACCGGGTCGTCCCGGTCGACCTGGATCGCCCCGCGGACGGCGCGCATCAGCGCACCGCCTGGACGGTCCGGACGCCTGCGGCGGTGCCGCGGCCCCGGTACATCTCGGCGACCAGGAAGGCCAGGTCGAGCGACTGGCTGCGGTTGAGCCGCGGGTCGCAGGCCGACTCGTACCGCTGGTGGAGGTCCTCGGCGACCAGGGCGTGGCCGCCGCCGACGCACTCGGTGACGTCGTCGCCGGTGATCTCGACGTGGATGCCGCCCGGGTGGGTGCCCAGCGAGCGGTGCACCTCGAAGAAGCCGGCGACCTCGTCCAGCACCGCGTCGAAGCTGCGGGTCTTGTGGCCGGTGGAGGCGGTGAAGGTGTTGCCGTGCATCGGGTCGCAGACCCAGGCGACCTGGGCGCCCTCGGCGGTGACCTTCTCGACCAGCCGCGGCAGCAGGTCGCGGATCTTCTCCGCACCCATCCGGGTGATGAAGGTGAGCCGGCCGGGGACGCGCTTCGGGTCGAGCCGGTCGATCAGGCTGAGCGCCTCGTCCGCGGTGGTGGTCGGGCCGAGCTTGACGCCGATCGGGTTGTTCACCTTGGAGGCGAACTCCAGGTGGGCTCCGTCCAGTTGGCGGGTGCGCTCGCCGATCCACAGCATGTGGGCGGAGACGTCGTAGCGGTCGTTGGACCGGCTGTCGAGGCGGGACATCGCGCACTCGTAGTCCAGGATCAGCGCTTCGTGGCTGGTGTAGAACTCGGTGCGGTGCAGCTCGGTCGGGTCGACGCCGCAGGCCCGCATGAACGAGAGGGCGGAGTCGATCTCCTCGGCGAGCCGCTCGTAGCGCTGGCCGGCCGGCGAGGTGCGGACGAAGTCCTGGTTCCAGGAGTGCACTTCGCGCAGGTCGGCGTAGCCGCCGGAGATGAACGCGCGGACGAGGTTGAGGGTCGCGGCGGAGGAGTTGTACATCCGCAGCAGCCGCTGCGGGTCGGGCACCCGGGCCTCGGCGGTGAACGCCAGCCCGTTGACCGAGTCGCCGCGGTAGGTCGGCAGGGTGACGCCGTCCCGGGTCTCGGTGGGCTGCGAACGCGGCTTGGAGTACTGGCCGGCGATCCGGCCGACCTTGACCACCGGCACCGAGGCGCCGAAGGTCAGCACGGCGGCCATCTGCAGCATGGTCTTCAGCTTGGAGCGGATCTGCCCGGCGGAGACGCCGTCGAAGGTCTCCGCGCAGTCGCCGCCCTGCAGCAGGAAGGCCTCGCCGCGGGCCACGGCGGCCAGTCGGGCGGTCAGGTTGTCGCACTCCCCGGCGAACACCAGCGGCGGGTAGGTGCGCAGTTCGTCGCAGACCCGCTCCAGGGCATCGGGGTCCGGCCAGTCCGGCTGCTGGGCCGCGGGCAGGGTCCGCCAGGACTCCTCCCGGGACAGGACGTCGGTCGAGGTTGCGAACGGCATAACGATCTCCGGCTCGTGAAATGGGACGCGGTGCGGCAGAGCGTGCGAGGCGATCGGGGCGCAACGCCCGTACTTCAGTGGTTCCGGGGGAGCGGGGGCTTGCACGGTGGAGCGGGTGGTGCGGGTGGTGCGGGGGAGAGCGAGGGGCCGCCCCGCCGGGACGGGCCCGGCGGGGCGGCGGAGGATCAGGCGTGTGCGGCCTGCTCCGAGCGGGCGGCCGCCCCGGCCGCCGGGGCCGGCGCGGCCGCGGCGCGGGTCAGCGCGGCGAAGGAGAGCAGCGCGCCGCTGCCGAGCACCGCGATGACGATGCCCATCGGCACGGCCGTGCCCTCGCCGGCCAGGCCCACCAGCGGCACCACGGCGGCGCCGATGATGTGCTGGGACAGGCCGAGCAGGGCCGCCGCGGAGCCGGCCGAGTCGCCGTGCTCCTGCAGGGCGAGCGCGGTCGCGGTCGGCATGACCAGGCCGACGCTGGAGACCACCACGAACAGCGCGACCAGCAGCGGCACCAGGCCGCCGTCGGCGAGCACCGTGACGAGCAGGCCGAGGCCGCCCACCGCGGAGCCGGTCAGGCCGATCGCGAGCAGCGGACGCGGGCCGGTGCGGTGCACGATCCGGCCGCAGATCTGCGCGCAGACCACCAGGCCGGCCGCGTTGACCGCGAACACCGCGCTGAAGCCCTGCGGGGACATGCCGTGGATGTCCTGCAGCACGAACGGCGAACCCGCGATGTATGCGAACATCGCCGCGAAGGCGAGGCCGCAGGCCAGGTTGTAGCCGACGAAGACGCGGTCGGAGAGCAGCCGGCGGAAGACCGGGCCGGTCGCCTTCAGGCCGCCGGTGCGCCGCCGCTCCACCGGGTGGGTCTCCGGCAGGCCGACGGCGACCACGACGAGCAGCAGCGCGCCGAGGACGCCGAGCAGGGTGAAGACGCCGTGCCAGGAGGTGAAGCGCAGCAGCTGACCGCCGGCCACCGGGGCGAGCACCGGCGCCAGGCCGGTGATCAGCATCAGCAGCGCGAAGTACTTGGCGGCCGCGGCGCCCTCGTGCTTGTCGCGGACGACCGCGGCGGCGATCACGATGCCGACCGCGCCGCCGAGGCCCTGGATCGCGCGCAGCGCGACCAGCAGCCAGATGTTCGGTGCGACGGCGCACAGCAGCGCGGCCACGGTGTAGACGCCGAGGCCCCACAGCAGCGGCTTGCGGCGGCCGGCGGCGTCCGAGATCGGGCCGGCGAAGAGCTGGCCGAGGCCGAGGCCGAGCAGGCAGGCGGTGAGGCTGAGCTGGCCGGCCGAGGCGCTCGCGTGCAGGTCGTGGGTGAGGTCGGGCAGACCGGGCAGGTAGGTGTCGTTGGACAGCGGACCCAGTGCGGTGAGTGCGCCCAGGATGGCGACGACCGCGCCGCCGCCCTTGGCCCTGGCGGTGGATGACATGGTTTCGGGTTCCCTCCGGAGTGGTGGCGCGCCCGGTGGCCGGCGGGGGCCGGCGGCCGGGCGGGCCGGTGGTGCTGATGCGGGGTGCGGACCGTCGGGTGGGGCCGTCGGTCCGCCGGTACGCGGTGTCAGTACGCGACGGAGACCCTGGTCCGCAGGGCCCGTCCGCCTTCGAGCTGGTCGACGAAGGCGACCGCGTAGTCCGGGATGCTGATCCGGGACCGGCCGTCGGCGTCGACCAGCAGGTCGTCGCCGCTCAGCCGGTAGGCCCCGGTGCGCTCGCCGGGCTCGATCAGCTTGGCCGGCGAGATGTACGTCCAGTCGAGGTCGTCGACCTCGCGGTAGCGGCCGAGCGCCTCGATCTGGGCGAGGGCGTTGGCCTTCCACAGCTCCGGGAAGTGGGGGTCGTCCACGACGCGGGTGCCGTCGGGGGTGCGCAGGCTGCCGGCGCCGCCGAGCACCACCAGGCGCTTCACGCCGGCCTTGCGCAGGCCGGCGACGAGGCCGCCGGTGGCGCCGAGGAGGATCGTCCGGTCGTCGTCCGCGCCGATCCGGGGGCCGACGGCGGAGGCGACCGCGTCGTGGCCCCGGACGAGCTCGGCCACCTGCTCGGCGTCGGCGACGTCACCGGCGACGAGCGGGACGGCCGAGCCCGCGCCGGTGCCGCCGGAGCGGGTCACCCCGGTGACCTCGTGGCCGCGGGCGACGAGCTCCTCGGCGATCGCGGCGCCGATGTTCCCGGTCGCTCCGAACAGCAGAACCTTCATGACCACTCCTCGTGTGGCAGGGGTGTGCGGTGTGCCCGACGGGTCGTCACTCGTCGAGCAGGTCGGGCTGCTCGTGGACGATCTCGTCCCAGAGCAGCTGGAAGCTGAAGCGGCCCAGCTGGGCGTCGCCGAAGCCGGCGCCCGCGGAGAGGGCCTGCTCGTGGCTGAAGCTCTTCGGGGTGCCCGCGGCGAGCGCGAGCAGCTGGACCTCGGCGCAGCTGTCGAAGGTGAAGAACCAGTGCACGGCCTCCTCCAGCGAGCCGCCGACCGTGATCAGGCCGTGGTGCTGGAGCAGGATCGCCCGGTTGTCGCCGAGCTTCTGCGCGATGTCCTTGCCCTGTTCGACGGCGACCGAGGGGCCCTCGTACTCGGTGTAGAGCACCTGCTTGCCGTAGAAGGCAGCGGACTCCTGGTCGATCGGCTCCAGCAGCCGGCCGAGCGCGCCGAGCGCCCGCGAGTGGGCGGTGTGGCCGTGCGCGGCCGCCTCGGCGTCCGGGTTCATGTCGTGGATCGCGGAGTGGATGACGAAGGCACTCGGGTTGACCTTGTGCCGGCCCTCCACCACCGTGCCGTCGGAGTCGACCAGGATCAGGTCGCCGACGGTGACCCGCTTGAACGAGACGCCGAACGGGTTGACCCAGAAGTGCCCGGGCAGCTCGGGGTCGCGGACCGATATGTGGCCCGATATGCCCTCGCCGAAGCCGTACTTGCCGAACAGCCGCAGTGCGGCGGTGAGCCGCTGCTTGCGGTACCGGCGCTCCTCGGCGGCGGTGGCGAACCGCGCGTCGCCGGGCAGCGGCAGGCCGGTGGCGGTGTCCGCCAGGTAGCTCGGGGTGGTCGTGGTCACGGGGGTGCTCTCCTTGGCTCTGGACTCGGGGCGCCGGGTCAGGCGCTCTGCAGGACGCGCTCGGCGCGCAGGCCGGCGATCCGCTGGGAGTGCGCGAGGACGGCACGGACGATGTCCTGGCTCCGGTCCACCAGCGAGGGGATACCGAAGGTGAAGAACAGCGTCCCGGCCGCGATGTTGCCGAGCGCGTACCAGCGCGGTTCGGGCCGGCCCTCGACGGCGAGCCGGCTGGTGGCGCGGGCTATGTGCAGGCCGCCGTGCGGGTGGCGGTCGGCGAGCCGGTTGCGGGTGAGCGAGTTGACCAGCGGGGCCGCACCGACGGGGATCTTGCCCTCGGAGGCGTTGACGGCGTTGATCACCACGTCGGCCCGGAAGGCGTCCTGCTCGGAGGTCTCGACGGTGTAGCCGCCCTCGGGGCCGGCCGCGATGTCCTGCAGGCCGGAGACGATCTGCAGCTGGCCCTCGTCGGCGAGCCGCAGCAGCTCGGTGGCGCTGCTCGGCGGCATCGGGCAGCAGAGGCTCATGATCGTCCGGTAGTGGGTGCGCAGCAGCTCGACCTTGTCGCGCTCGGAGAGCAGCGGCCAGATGTCCGGGCCGGTGTCCGGCACCGCGCGCTGCAGGATCCGCAGGCCCAGGTCGGGGGAGTCCACCTCGGAGAGCTGGCGGCGCAGCCGCTCGACCGGGTGCTCGCGGTGCGCGCCGGTGATCTCCTCGATCACCGCGGTCAGGTCGGCGCCGGCCTCGGCGAACTCCTTGCCGATCAGGTCGGCGATCTCCTGGAGGCGCAGGCTGGTCTGACGGCGGGACAGCCGCTGCATCTTCTCCGGGGTGACGTGCCTCAGGTCGAAGTGGACCGGCTTCTGCCGGACGCCGGGCAGCATGCCGCGCCGGGAGAGCAGGCTGATCCGGCCGCGGTGCCCGCGGGAGGCGAGCGAGATGATGATGTCGACGGCGGTCAGGCCGCTGCCGATCACGGCGACGTGCTGGTCCGGGGCGACGGACTGCAGCTTCTGGGTGATCGGGTACGGGTCACCGATGAAGTTCCCGCTGCCGGTGAGCCCGTACACGTCCTTGGGGCTGTCGCCGCCGACGCAGAGCACCGCGTAGTCGAAGGCGCGCACCCGGCCCTCGTTGGTGCGCAGCATCGCGCGGCCGGCCGCCAGGTTGGCGGAGGTGACGGACTCGCTCACCAGGTCGATCCGCCAGCCGCGCAGGCGCAGCTTGGCGAGGGCGGCGTGCGCGGTCTGCTCCAGGTACTCCCCGTACTCGGTGCGCGGAGCGAAGCGGGCGCCGGCCCTGGGGTCGAGGCCGGTGGTGCCCTCGGGCAGGCCGAGGATCCGGTCCCGGGTCATGAGCCACCGCTCGAAGTGCCGGTCGTCGCCGGCCCGGACCGACATGTCGTCGGGGGTCGCGTTGACCTTCACCGTGGTGGTGTCGGACTGGTACGCCCGGCCGCGCCACAGGTGCGGCGACGGCTCGAAGACCGTGAGGTTGCCGGGCGCGGTGTCGCGTTGGGCGAGGGCGTCGATCAGGCAGACCGCCGAGGCCCCGCCTCCGATGACTGCGAGTGAGATCGCCGATGACATGTCAGATTCCTGCCACTCGTGGATGTCCGGCGCCGTCCATGCGCTGTCTCCTCCGCGTATCCGAACGGCCTGTGGGTGCGGCCCGGCACCGGGGGTGGGGATGGCCCCCGGTGCCGGGCTCCGGGGGCAGGGCGGGGGAGGGCCCTGCCTGGTCGATGGCTCAGCTGTGCTGGTAGTTCTCCATCGAGACGGTGTAGTCGCCGCGGTTGGCGCGGTACTTGATGCAGTAGTCCTTCGGGTACCAGCCGGCCACCTGCCAGGCCTGCGGCTGCTTGATCGGGAAGCACCCGCTCTGGTTGGCGCCGGTGGCCAGGCCTTCGAGGTAGGCCTTGGTGATCATCGGCTCCAGGAAGCTGATCTTCGCGTCGTAGGCGCCGTAGATGAACGTCTGGGTGAACGTCTGGCCGTGCCACTCGGGGGAGCTCTGGTCGATCAGGTGGTTGCCCATCGCGACCTCGGCCACCCCGTTGTCTATGTAGCCGGAGGGCATGTACTGCGACGGGATCGGCTTGGTCGCCGTGGCGAAGTCGTCGCAGTTGATCGCCAGCGCGCACGGGCCGGGGCGGATCGCGTCCCGCTCGGCCTTCGGCTGGACGTAGAAGTGGAAGTCGAAGTGCGGGAGGTCGTAGATGCCCGCGGGGCCGTGGCCCATGGTGTTGTAGTTCAGCAGCGCCCACTTGTACGGGATGTCGGGCGTGTTGGTGAGCGCGGTGGGCAGGTCGAGCGGACGCTCGTGGCCGCCCATGCACTCGGTGTGCTCGTCGATGACGCCGTTGCCGTTGATGTCGTAGCAGTGGTGCTGGTCCGTCATCGTGGTCGGCAGGTTCTGCAGCATCGTCTTCGGGAAGACGAAGCCCATCGAGATCGGCTTGCCGTTCGGCTCCTGCTGGGCGTAGGTGCGCACGTTGCCGTTGCCCAGGGCGCTCGGCGTGCCGTACGAGGCGCACGGCCCCAGGTACGACGGGGTCGCCTGCAGCACCGGGTCGACGGCCACCTTGGGCAGGGTGACGGTGAACTCGGCGGTGGTGCTGGTGTTCCCGGTCAGACAGACCTTCACCGGGGTGGTGTCCACCGCCGTACCCGCCGCGCTCGCCGAGCCGGCGGCCGGCGCGAACAGGGCGGCGGTGCCGAGCAGGGCGGCCGCGGCGGAGGAGGCGATGAGGGGTCTCTGGAACGCGTTCTTCTTCGTGCTCATGGTGCTGCGATCTCCGTTGTCTCAGGAACGGGTGAGTTCGAGGGTGTGGAATCCGCCCTGGAGGAAGATGAGCGGAGCGGTGGAGTCGGCGGCGCCGAGCCGCACGACCTCGCCGATCACCATCACGTGGTCGCCGATCACCAGCTCGTCGCGGTAGGCGACCTCCATCCAGCCGGCCGCGTCGAGCAGCAGCACGCCGGTGGCGTCGCCGAAGCTGTGGGCGGCCTCGGACAGCGAGACCTGGCGCGACTCCGGGTCCTTGGCGAAGGCGCGGGCGTGGCTCTCGGACTCGCCGTCCAGGATCGAGACGCCCCACACGCCGGCGGTCCGCAGGTCCGCGAGGAACCGCGAGTCGTGCCGGAAGCAGAGCGTGATGATCGCCGGGTCGAGCGAGACCGAGGTGAGCGAGTTGACCGTGATGGCGTCGTGCCGCCGGCCGTCGGCGCCGTCCGTGTAGGTGCTGACGACGCAGACCCCGGTGGCGAAGTGACGCATGACGCTGCGTAGATCGTGGTTCATTACCGCCTCCTGTGAGCGGAGGCCGGGTCAGTCGGTCTCGGCCCAGCGGCCGCTGCGCCAGCCGTCCAGGTCGTAGTCGTCCATGGCCTTCTGCACGAAGTCGCCGTACTGGTCGAGCAGTCCGGCCGCGCGGGTCCAGTTCAGGGTGTCCAGGCGGACCTGGTCCGGGCCGCCCGCGTAGTTGAGCTCGTACAGCTCGTGGCGGGCGCCGAACTCCGAACCGACCGCGTCCCAGGCCATCTTGAAGAGCTTGGCGCGCTCCTCCGCGGTGGTGCCGGAGCCGCGGTAGTAGCGGTCGAACAGCGGGCGCAGCTCCGGGTTCTGGAGGTCCTTGTGGCTGGACGGCGTCATCAGCAGCGCGCCCGCCAGGTGCTCCTCGAAGAACTTGTGGGTGCGGTCCCAGCTGATCGGGGCGAGCGCCCGGTAGCCGGCCGAGTAGTCCATCCGCGGCAGGACGGTGCCGCCCTCGGCGGGCTCCGGGTCCATCGCCATCGCGGTGGTGACGGCCCAGGTCTGGTGGCGCCAGGCGAGCAGCTCGCCGAGGCCGGCCTGGACGCCGCGGAACTTGTCGGTGCCGTTGAGGCGGGTGCCGCGGTCCAGGACGCCCGCCATGAACTCCAGCTTCACGGCCATCCGGATCGCGCCCTGGAAGAAGCCGCGGGAGAGCAGGCCCGAACGCGGGAAGTACTGGTGGATCTTCTCGGTGTCCCGGTAGATCAGGACGTTCTCCCACGGGATGAACGCCTTGTCGAAGACCAGCACCGCGTCGTTCTCGTCGAACCGGCTGGAGAGCGGGTTGTCGAACGGGCTGTTGGCCTTCTTCTCGTACGACGGGCGGCAGATCACCTTCATGCCCGGCGTGTTCAGCGGCGCCATGAAGGCCAGCGCCATGTCCTCGGCCTTGCCCTTCTCCAGGTTGGCGAGGTGGATCTGGCCGACGAAGGCGACGTGGGTCAGCGCGGAGGCGGTGGCCATCAGCTTGGCGCCCTCGACCACGATGCCGTCGTCGCGCTCCTCGACGACCTTCAGGTAGACGTCCGGGATGTCGTGCGCGGCCTTGTGGCGGTCGACCGGCGGGTTGACGATCGCGTGGCTGATCGCCAGCGCCTGGCGGGCGTACTTCTCGTACCAGGCGCGGGCGTTGTCGCCGAACGGCTCGTAGAAGGAGTGGGTGACGGCCAGGCCGGCCATGAAGGAGGCCTTGTAGTCCGGGGTGCGGTTCATGAAGCCGTAGCTCAGGCGCGCCCAGTGCTCGATGGCGTCACGGGCCTTGACCAGGTCGTCCGCCGTGTGGGCCGGAGTGAAGAACCGGTGGACCCGGGCGCCGGTGTACCGGTCGACCGTGGTCATCATGTCCTTGGTGTCCGGGTGGTGCAGCGCGTCGTACAGGTGCGCCATCGAGCGGGCGGCGTTGCGGAACGCCGGGTGCTCGGTCACGTCCTTGACCAGCTCGCCGTCGATGTACACCTGGCGCCCGTCACGCAGGCTCTCCAGGTACGTGTCGCCGTTCAGCAGGTCGTTGGGCGCCTCGGCGCCCGGCTGTGCCAGGTCTGATTCGGCCTGAGCCATCGTGCTTCACTCTCCCCATCGGGCGTTCGGATCTGCGTGTCCGGGTCTGGCACATCCGAAGCTAGAAAAGATTCCCGTGGGTCAGTTATGAGGCCGCGCACGGCCTCTGGCCGTTGCGCGCACACCGGGCGCCCACCCGTTCCGGCGCGCCCGGCCCGGCGCCAGACTGGCCCGGTGCCGCCGCACTGCCCGCGCAGTGCCGCCCGGGGACGGGGGAGAGCGGCCCGACACCGGCCGAGGGAGCACGATGCGCGCACACGGCACACCGCTGACCACCCTGGCGGACGCCCGGGTCACCCTGCTCGACCTCGCCCTCGGCGTCCCCGGCCCGGACCGACGCTGGCACGGCCCGGCCGGCACCGCCGGCGGCCGCAGCCCGGACCCGGCCGACCGCCGTCCACTGCTCGGCGAACCCCTCGCCCTCGACCTGCTCAACACCCGCTGGGACGCCCCGGCCGGCACCCGCGACCTGCTCGACGACCTGGACGGCTACCGGATCTGGCTCTCCTCCGCGGGCCTCGCCGGCCTCTGCCCCGCCGACGGCGCCGCGCTCTCCGCGACCCGGCACACCCGCGAGGCGCTGCAGGCCACCCTCAGCCCCCCGTACGACCAGCGCCGGCCCGGCCGGGCGCCCGCCGACCCGGACGCCGTCCGCGAGGTCGACCGGCTGCTCGGCCGCGGCGCCCTGCGCTACCGGCTCACCGCCGACGGGCCCGCCACCACCGTCGAGGTCGACGACCCGGCCTGGCTGGCCGGCTGGCTCGCCCTCGACGACTACCTCCAGCTGCTCGGCACCGCCCCCGAGCGGATCCGCAGCTGCGCCGGACCGCACCGGCTGCCGCTCTGGTTCCTCGACACCTCGCGCAACGGCATGCGGCGCTGGTGCTCGATGGCCGAGTGCGGCAACCGCGCCAAGGCCGCCCGGCACTACCGGCGGCTGCGCGCCGAACAGCCCGCCGCCCGCGGCGGCGCCCGGGTCGCCGTCGGCTGACCCGCCGCGGACGCACGACGGGCGTGGCCGTGGCCCCGGGGAGTCGACTCCCCGGGGCCACGGCCGTCCCACGCGTCCTCGCGGACGCGGTGCGCCCTACTTGATGCGGTTGCCCGCCGAGCGCAGCTGCTGCGCCGCCTCGAGCACGCGGGAGGCCATGCCGGCCTCGGCCAGCTTGCCCCAGGTGCGCGGGTCGTAGGTGTTCTTCTTACCGACCTCGCCGTCGACCTTCAGCACGCCGTCGTAGTTGCGGAACATGTGGTCCACGACCGGGCGGGTGAAGGCGTACTGGGTGTCGGTGTCCAGGTTCATCTTCACGACGCCGTTCTCCAGCGCGGTGGCGATCTCCTCGGCGGTCGAGCCCGAGCCGCCGTGGAAGACGAAGTCGAACGGGTCGGCCTTGCCGTACTGCTTGCCGATCTCGGCCTGGAGCTCCGCGAGCAGCTCCGGCTTCAGCACGACGTTGCCCGGCTTGTACACGCCGTGCACGTTGCCGAAGGAGGCGGCCAGCAGGTAGCGGCCCTTCTCGCCCAGGCCGAGCGCCTCGGCGGTGCGCACCGCGTCGTTGACCGTGGTGTACAGCTCGTCGTTGATCTCGTGCGAGACGCCGTCCTCCTCGCCGCCGGTCGGGGTGATCTCGACCTCGAGGATGATCTTCGCGGCGGCGGCCTGGGCGAGCAGCTCCTGCGCGATCGCCAGGTTGTCGGCCAGGGTCTCGGCCGAGCCGTCCCACATGTGCGACTGGAACAGCGGGTTCAGGCCCTTGGCCACGCGCTCGGCGGAGACCGCCAGCAGCGGGCGGACGTAGCCGTCCAGCTTGTCCTTCGGGCAGTGGTCGGTGTGCAGCGCGACCGTGACGTCGTACTTCGCGGCCACGATGTGCGCGAACTCGGCCAGCGCGACGGCGCCGGTCACCATGTCCTTGTTGTGCTGGCCGCCCAGGAACTCCGCACCACCGGTGGAGATCTGGATGATGCCGTCGCTCTCGGCCTCGGCGAAGCCGCGCAGCGCGGCGTGCAGGGTCTGGGACGAGGTCACGTTGATGGCCGGGTAGGCGAACTTGCCCGCCTTGGCCCGGTCCAGCATCTCGTTGTAGACCTCGGGAGTTGCGATGGGCATGCGAATTCGCTCCTGTCGGTGTGGGGCGATCGAACGACGCTGTCCGATGCTCTTACGCCTCTGGCTCACGGCGTGCTTCGCGGTACGAGAAGAGGGTGGTCCTCGACCGCAGGCCGGACACCGGGGCCATCTTCCCAGACTCACCCTCCGCGGTCACCCACGGCCCGCCAGTCGGGACGCGAACGGCGCCTACGCGCCAGTAGCCCCACGGGTGCGCCCGGACGGGCCCACCGGCCACCGCTCCTTAAGCCGTCTTCAACAGCAGGGCGCTATCCTGCGCGCGTGGACTACAACCAGCTCGCCGTCAATCTCCTCGACGCCAAATCGCTGATCTCGTCGCTGGGCGCCATCGGCCTGCTCGCGATCATCTTCGCCGAGACCGGCCTGCTGGTCGGGTTCTTCTTCCCCGGTGACTCGCTGCTGATCCTCGCGGGTGTGGCCGCCTCCGGCGCGGCCTCCTCGGTGCTCGGCGAGGGCGCCAGGCTGCCGATCGCCCTGCTGCTGATCGGGGCGCCGCTCTGTGCCATCGCCGGTGCGCAGCTCGGCCACTTCATCGGGGCCAAGCTCGGCCCCCGGATGTTCGACAAACCCGAGTCGAAGATCTTCCGCCGCGAGTACGTGGTGAAGGCCGAGTACTACTTCGAGAAGTTCGGCCCGGCCAAGGCCGTGGTGATGGCCCGCTTCATCCCGATCGTGCGGACCTTCCTCAACCCGGTCGCCGGCACCCTGGAGATGCCGGCCCGGACCTTCTTCGTCTGGAACGCCGTCGGCGCCGTGCTGTGGACCGAGTCCATGCTGCTGATCGGCTACTTCTTCGGCGACGCTATGGCTCCGGTGATCGACAAGTACCTGATCCCCGCGATGGCGCTGATCATCCTGATCTCGATCTCCCCGATCATCATCGAGGTGATCCGCGAGCGCCGGAAGAAGAAGGCCGGCGGCGACGTCCCGGCGGCGGAGCCGGTCAGCACCGGCCGCCACCGCAAGAACTGACGGGCCCCTGCCCGCCCCGGACACGGCAACGGCCGGTGTGACACGTGGTTTCACGTGAAACACCGGCCGTCACCGTTTCCGGCCCCCGTACCGGCCCGATCCGGGCGGCACGGGGCCGTACGGGCTCAGAGGCCCAGGTCGTCCAGGGTGTAGGCGGTCACGTACGGCAGGCCGGTCTCCGCGATCGCCGGGGCCGCGCCGCGCTCCACGATCACCGCGACGCCGACCACCTCGGCGCCCGCCTCGCGCAGCGCCTCCACGGCGGTGAGCACCGAGCCGCCGGTGGTGGAGGTGTCCTCGACCGCCAGCACCCGGCGGCCCTTCACGTCCGGGCCCTCGATCCGGCGCTGCAGGCCGTGCGCCTTGCCCGCCTTGCGGACCACGAACGCGTCCAGCTTCCGGCCGCGGGCGGCGGCGGCGTGCAGCATCGCGGTCGCCACCGGGTCGGCGCCCAGGGTCAGGCCGCCGACCGCGTCGAACTCGAGGTCCGCCGCGGCGTCCAGCATCACCCGGCCGACCAGCGGCGCCGCCTCGGCGTCCAGCGTGATCCGGCGCAGGTCGACGTAGTAGTCGGCCTCCAGCCCGGAGGAGAGGGTGACCTTGCCGTGCACGACGGCCTTGTCCTTGATCTGCGCCAGCAGGGCGTCGCGGTCCTCAGTGCTCATGAGCAGCCAGTCTAAGGGCCGCCACCCTCCGCTCAGCGACGGCGCAGCGCCCGCACCAGCACCACGGCACCGCCGATCAGCGCCACCCCGCCGCCGATCACCCAGGGCATCGCACTGCGCTCGCCCGCCCCGCCGGTGAGCAGCGTGGGCTCCGGGCCGCCCCAGCGGCTGGCCGCCCGGGCGCGGGCACTGCGGGCCGGGGGAGTCGGCGCGTAGCGGCCGTGCGGCGGCGCGTGGTCCACCTCCTCCGCCGAGCGGCCCACGATCGACCGCCGCACCGGCCCGGACGCCGCCGGCTCCGGCTGGTACTCGAACCCCGCAGGCTCCGGCTCGGGCGAGGGCAGCGGCTCGTCCTCGTCCGAGAAGGCGATCAGGTCGGACAGGTCGTCGTCGAGGTCCCGCTCCGCCCGGTCGTCCAGGTAGACCACGGTCGCCCCGGGCTCCTCCTCGTCCCCGGACTCGCCCTCGGACTCGCCCTCGGGCTCCCCGGGCTCCTCCGCCTCCGCGGCGGCCTCCTGCGGCTCCTCGACAGGCTCGGCCTCAGGCTCAGCCTCTGCCTCAGGCTCCTCGACGGCCTCGGCGGCGGGCTCCTCGACAGCGGGCTCCTGGACAGGGACGGCCGGCGTCTCGGGCTCCTCGGCCTCCTCGGCCTCCTGGGCCGACTCCGCGGGCTCCGCGGCCTCTGCGGCAGTCTCCTGCAGCTCCTCGACGGCGGGCTCCTCGACGGGGGCGGGCTCCGCCCCTGCCTCGACGGCAGGCTCTTCGACGAGCGGCTCGACGGCCTCGGCGGCAGGCTCCTCGACGGGGGCGGTCGGCGTCTCGGGCTCTTCCGCCTCCGCGGCAGCCTCCTGCGGCTCCTCGACAGGGGCGGGCTCGGGCTCAGGCTCAGCGTCTGCCGCAGGCTCCTCGACGGCCTCGGCGGCGGGCTCACCCTCGGCCTCCGCCTCGACGGCAGGCTCTTCGGTGGCCTCGGCCGCGGGCTTCTCGGCCTCCTGGACCGACTCCGTCGCCGCAGGCTCCTCGACGGTGGCGGGCTCCTCGGCAGGGGCAGGCTCAGCCCCCGCCTCGGCCTCGGCGGGCTCGGCAGCCGTCTCCTCGGTTTCGTCGTCCGCCGGCGGCAGGACGGCGTCCGGGCCGGCGCCGGCCTCGACGGCGAGGGCGGCGACGAGGCGGTCGAGGAGTCTGCGGCCGGCCGTCTCCAGGACGTCGTCCGGGAACTCGGCGAGGCGGCCCTCGGCGCTCAGGTCTCCGGCGAAGCGCATGACGCTGCCGTCCGCGTGGTCGTGCACGCTGACCCGCACGGTCGCGGTGACCTCGCCGGAGCCCCGGACCTCCTCGCCCTCGGCGAGCGCGGTGAGCACGCCCTCGCGTCCGGGGATCAGCGAGAGCGAGCCGCGGTAGGTGATGGTGGAGCTGCCGACGCGCAGCCGCAGCCGCCCGTCGACCTGCCCGTCCGGTGTGCGGGACGTCCCGGCGTCGGTGCTCAGGCCGGGGACGCAGCGGGCCAACAGCTCGCTGTCCTGCAGGACCTGCCGGACGGCGTTGGCCGGCAGCGGGACGACAACCTCATGCTCCATACCGGCGAGCCTACCCACCCGGGTGCCCGGTGCGGGGGGTTGGCGTCGGGTCGATCCGCGGAGGTTCGGCAGCTGTACACGGACGGCCCCCGCAGCCCTGCCGCCGCGGGCGGGCCGGGCGGGCGGCGGGGGCTCAGCCGAGCAGCCGGTAGGGGGCCGGCAGCCGTGCGGGGCGGCGGGCCGCGAGTCTCGCGGCGGACTCCCGGAGTCCGTCGGTGGTGAGGGCCCGCGGCGGCGGGGCGTCCCGGCCGAGGGAGAGCACCGGTTGGCTGCGGGCGGCCAGCAGGAAGGCCGGGCGGGGCGCGGCCGCGGGGGTGTGCGGGCAGGACGGCGGTGCGCCGGGCGGGGCCTGGTAGGCGACGGTGCGCAGGCCGTCGGCGCGCAGTCCGGCCTCCGCCGTCCACAGGCCGCGGGCGACGGCGCCGCCGCGGACGGCGAGCCGGCCGCCGGGGGCGAGCCGTCCGGCCGCCAGCCCGAAGAACTCCTGGCTGTGTGCGGCCCGGCCGGTGTCGCCGTGCGGCACGGGCAGGTCGGAGACGATGACGTCGAAGCGCGGGCGGCCGGTGCGGCGCAGCCAGGCGATCGGTTCGGCGTGCACCACCCGCACCCGGGGGTCGTCGTAGGCGTGCCCGGTGAGGGCGGCGAGGGCGGGGTCGCGGCGGACGAGGGCGGTGAGTGCCGCGTCCGGTTCCACCACCACGACCTCGCGGACGGCGGAGTGCCGCAGCACCTCGCGGACGGCGGGGCCGCCGCCGCCCAGGACCAGGACCCGGCCGTTGGGCGTGCCGGCGAGCGCGGGGTGGACGAGCGCCTCGCTGTCCCGGTACTCGTCCGGGCCGCAGACGGCCAGCCGGCCGCCGACGAAGAGCTCCAGCGGTGCGGTGGTGCCGGGGCCGCCCGCGAGCACGATCTCCTGGTCGCGGCCGGGCACCGCCAGGCGGACCTGCGCCCCGTACAGGGCCTGTCGGGCGGCGCGCTCGATCGCGCCGGTGAACGCGGCGGCGCAGGCCAGGACGGCGAGGACCAGTCCGCAGCCGGCCCAGAGCAGCAGCCGGGCCCGCGGCGGCGGCTCCTCGCGGAACAGCCACAGCACCACGGCCGCGCCGGCCACCGCGTTGACCGCTCCGGTGGCGAGCGCGCCGGCGGCCGGGCCGAGGGCGGGCAGCAGCAGGAAGGGGAAGGCCAGCCCGCCGATCAGCGCACCGACGTAGTCGGCGGCGAACAGGTCGGCGACCGCCCGTCCGGCGTGTTCCCGGCGGATCCGCTGGACGAGGGTCATCAGCAGCGGGATCTCGGCGCCGATCAGCACCCCGATCAGGAAGGTGGTGCCGGTCAGGCCGGCGGCGGCCGTCCGGTGGCCGTCCAGCCAGGCCCAGCAGGAGTACAGCGCGAGCACCGACAGCCCGCCGGTGAGCGCCAGCCCGCACTCCACCAGGGCGAAGGCGGTGGCGGGGCGGCGGGCCAGCCGTTTGGCGAGCAGCGAGCCGACGCCCATCGCGAAGACCATCACCGACAGCACCAGGGAGGTCTGGGTGACCGAGTCGCCGAGCAGGGTCTGCCCGACGGCGACGAGTTCCAGTTCGTAGACGAGGCCGCAGGCGGCGCAGACGAAGGCGGCCAGCAGGACCAGCGGCCGGGCCAGTCGGCCGCGCACGCCGGGCGGGGCGGCACCGCCGGTCCACGGCCGGGCGACGGCCCGGACGCGGGGTGCTTCGGCGCGGCCGTCGAGGCCCGGCCGAGCGGGTGGATCCGCCGGACGGTTGATCATGCGCAAACGCTAGCGACATCCACCGGCCGTGGCGGCACCCGTTGGAAGGACGCCGCACCAGATGGAATTGACGGTTCGTCGGCGTTCCGGTCGGGCGCTGCTCCGTTCGCGTGAATCACCCGGCCTCGGCCGCCCAGCCGGCGCCCTGCAGCACCAGGGCGGAGCGGGTGCACACCAGTCGGCCCTCCTGCGGGTAGGCGTGCCAGGTGCGCCAGAGGACCCGCCGCTCCTCGCACTGCGCGACCAGGGCGGTGAAGGCGCAGGGGTCGCCGGGGAAGATGCCCGCCAGGCCGTGCGGGTGTTCGGCGACCAGGGCCAGCAGTTCCTGGGCCCGGGCGGCGAAGGTGTGCGCGGGCAACTCCTCGATCCGGGCCGCGAACTCGTACTCCCAGCCCGCCACGCGTTCCGCCACCCGGGCGGGCAGCGGGGTGCGGCGGCCGGGCAGGCAGGCCACGGTCTCCAGGCAGTCGCCGGGTCCGGCGGCCACCACGACCTGGTGCGAGGCCCCGAGCAGGCGCAGTTGCAGGGTGGCCGTGCCGACCCCGGCCGCGCCGTCGGCGGGGGCGTCGAAGCTCAGCTCCCGCACGGCCAGCGCGGGCAGCGGCTCGCCGCCCAACTGCCAGGCGAGGTCGCCGGCGCGGGTGTCCGTGTACGAGGTCTGCAGTGTGGTGAGCATGCTCCGCTCCGCGTTTCGAACTCCGTAACGCGCCCGCCGTCAGCGTCCGACTCCACCGACGGGCCGGCGTTCGAGGCTGTGCGGTCCAGGACGCGGCCGACCGTGGAAGGAAGGATTCCGGCTGGAGACTCAGCAGCAGAGAAGCACGAATTCCGCGGGTCCGTCGGGGATTTACCCATCCTCGACCAGCATTCACCGTTCCGGGTGGAACGGCCGGAGCGCCCCGCTCATTCGGGGTGTCGACTCTGCGAACCGTGTTCCCATGCACCCGCGTACGCGCCGTCCGCGCCGGGGGTGCGCCCCGCGTACCCGCTCACCCGTTCGGCCTCCGGGGACCGGGCCGTCGGACCAGGTCCCCCGGAGGCGGCGCTCAGAGGCGGCGCAGCCGTTCGACCGCCTCCCGGAGCACCTGGTCGCGCTTGCAGAAGGTGAAGCGGACGAGGGAGCGGCCCTCGTCGGTGTTGTCGTAGAAGACGGCGTTGGGGATGGCGACCACGCCGCAGCGCTCGGGGAGGGAGCGGCAGAAGTCGGCGCCGTCCTTCTCGCCGAGCGGGGTGATGTCGGTGGTGATGAAGTACGTGCCCTCGGGGACGAAGACCCGGAACCCGGCCTCGGCGAGCCCGTCGGCGAGCAGGTCGCGCTTGCGGAGCAGGTCGGCGCGGAAGCCGTCGAAGTACTCGTCGGGCAGCCGCAGGGCCTCGGCCACCGCGTACTGGAAGGGGCCGGCCGAAACGTACGTCAGGTACTGCTTGGCGGTGCGGACGGCGGCCACCAGCTCGGGGCTGCCGGTCACCCAGCCGACCTTCCAGCCGGTGAAGGAGAAGGTCTTGCCGGCCGAGGAGATCGAGACGGTGCGCTCGCGCATCCCCGGCAGCGCGGCGAGCGGGTGGTGCCCGCCGCTGAACACCAGGTGCTCGTAGACCTCGTCGGTGACCACCAACAGGTCGTGCTCGACCGCGAGTTCGGCGATGGCGCGCAGCTCGTCGGCGTTCAGGACGAGGCCGGTGGGGTTGTGCGGGGTGTTGATCAGCAGCAGCCGGGTGCGCGGGGTGATCAGGGCGCGCAGCTCGTCCAGGTCCGGCCGGAAGGCCGGCGGGCGCAGGGTGAGCGGCACCCGGACGGCCCCGGCCATGGCGATGCAGGCGGCGTAGGAGTCGTAGAAGGGCTCGAAGGCGATCACCTCGTCGCCGGGTTCCAGCAGGGCCAGCAGTGCGGCGGCGATGGCCTCGGTGGCGCCGGCGGTCACCAGGACCTCGGTGTCCGGGTCGTAGGTGAGGCCGTGGAAGCGCTGCTGGTGCTCGGCGACCGCGGTGCGCAGCTCGGGGATGCCGGGGCCGGGCGGGTACTGGTTGCCGCGGCCCTCGCGCAGGGCCCGGACCGCCGCCTCACGGACCTCCTCGGGCCCGTCGGTGTCGGGGAAGCCCTGCCCGAGGTTGATCGAGCCGGTCGCCGTGGCCAGGGCGGACATCTCCGCGAAGATCGTGGTGCCGAGGCCGTTCAGGCGGCGGTTGAGCAGGGGCCGGGCTTCCATGGGGTCTCCAGCGGTGTCGTCGGCGGCTGCGCCCACCGTAGTGCCCGGACCGGGCGCTTCCCAGGGGCCGCCGGGGCCGACGCGCGGGCGGCCGGAGGACGGCCGGAGGACGGGTCGGGCCCGCACCCCGGCGTACCGGAGTGCGGGCCCGACCGCGGACCTGGCGGGATCAGGCGTCCTCGCCGCCGTCCTCGGGCTTGTCGCCCTCCTCGATGTCGCCCTGGAGGCCGAGGCGCTCGATCATCCACTGCTCGAAGCCGACCGAGGCCTGGGTCCAGTTCGCGGTGGTGGTCACGAAGTACTCCAGGCTCACACCGGTGCCGACGATCATCTGGGACTCGCCGATCAGGCGGACGACGCCGTCCTCGTGGGTGTGGGTGTAGACCTTCGGCCAGAGGGTCTCGCGGTTCCACTCGTCGACGAGGTCGAGGATCTCGCCCTTGCGCTCCAGCTCGTACGCGCGGTCGTAGAAGGCGCGGACCGCGAAGAGCTCCTTCTGGTCGCCGCGGAACATGTAGTAGACGCGGAAGCCCTCCCAGGGAGCGGTGAGGTCACCGTCATCGTCGACGACGTGCTTCAGCTGCATCTGGTCGAGCAGCTGGGCGACCAGGTTCTGGTCCGGCACGATCACCGGCGGAGGGCCGGCCGGGGCGCCGCCGGGCTGGCCGCCCTGCGGCGGCTGGGGCGCGCCGAACGACGGGATGGACGACGGGTCGATGCTCATGGGGTCCTCAATCTCACAGCACGGGGAGTGGTCGGCGATGAGAGACCGCCTCCATGTCCCATCCTGCCTCATCCGGGCCCGCGGGCACAGGGCCTCCCGGGCGGCGGCGGGGCGGTCCGCCGCCGAACGGTCGCCCTGGTCAGAAGATCTGCAGCCAGCGCACGGTGCCCTCCGCGCCGTTGTCGTAGTAGTGGTCGTCCTCCCAGGTCCACGGGTCCAGGTGGCGGGTCACCCCGCCGTTCACGCTGGTGTAGTAATACAGCAGGTTGTTGCCGGAGTAGATGTTGTCGACCTTGTAGATGGTCACGTCGGCGTAGCCCGCGTTGGCGAAGCACAGGTGCCCGGACCACCCGTAGTTGTAGATGTTGACGAAGTCCGTCCGTCCGTTGCAGCTGACCCGGTTGATCGCCGAGGCCCCGGTCGCGGGCAGGGCGAGGACGAGGGCCGCTGCGGCCGCCGCAGTGAGGGCGGCCTGCTTCCATCGGCGTGTCATTGCGGTCACCGTTCCTGTGCGGGGCCGGACGGGCCGGCCGACGGTCGTGGCGGACGGGAGTTTGGCAACCGCCCCGTCGGCCGGGCCAGGTGGTTGTCAGGACGTTGAACGGCAGAACGACCGGTCGGTACGGACAAACCAGATTCTTGAGTGATTCATGTCACGCGATGGCGGATCGGAACGCGTTGCCGCCCGCCACGGCGGCGGTTAGTTTGCGGTGCAACCCTCCCGGCGGCGACAAGTGCGGCCGCCGGACGTCCGGTTGGGTGCGTCGACTGACGAGGAGTCGTACGGTGGGGGATTTCGGGGCGGGGGCGCCGCAGGACCGGTTGGGGACACTGCTGCGCAGCATCCGGCTGGACCGGGGGATGACCCAGGAGGAACTGGGTGCGGCGTCCGGCATGAGCGTGCGGTCCATCCGCGATCTGGAACGCGGGGTCTCCTGCCCGCGGATCTCGACGCTGCGGCTGCTCGCGCACACCTGGCAGCTGTCGGAGGCCCAGCGGGCCGAGCTGCACCGGCTGGCCCGGGCCAAACGCGACGGCGCGGGAGACACCCGGGGGAGCGGGGCACGACCGTGAGGGCGGCCGCCGGGCGGCGGTCCGCCGCGGCGGTGCTGGCGCTGCTCGCGCTCGTCGGCTGCGGCGCGGGAGGGGACGGCACGCCCGCCCCGGCGCTCACCCCGCCGGCCCTCGGAGCACCCACCGCCCCGCCGTCGGGGCGCGAGGGGATGCTGGCCCTGCCGCTGTCGGCGTACGGGTCGGACCGCGAGCAGAACGCCCGCCGGGAGCAGGCCGTCCGCGCGCTGACCGCCGACTGCATGCACGCGGCCGGCTGGACGGGGTTCACCGGGGACGACGCGCTGGACAGCGGCGGCGAGGTCCCCGACGCGTCGGCGCTGCCGGCCGGGGCCTTCGGCTACCTGCGGGCCGAGGTGGCCGCCGTCCAGGGCTTCCACGGCCCGACCGCGGCGGCCCCGGTGCGCACGCCGAGGCCGCCGGCCTCCGAGGCGGAGGGCACGGCGGCCCAGGGGTGCGTGAAGAAGGCGCTGACCGCCGTCCGGCCGGCCGACACCGCCGGGTCCGAGCTGGTGGACGCGCTGTTCGGGCGGTCGCTGGAGGCGACCGGCCGGGACGCCCGGGGGGGGGGGGGCCCCCCGGGGGGGGGGGGGGGCGGCCCTTCGCCGTGCCTCACGGCTCCTGCGGGAGCAGCAGCCAGAGCGCCAGGTAGATCAGGAACTGCGGGCCGGGCAGCAGGCAGGACAGCAGGAAGATGATCCGCACGGTCCACGGGGCGAGGCCGAAGCGCTTGGCCAGCCCGGCGCAGACGCCGGCGATGACGCGGTTGTGGCGGGGGCGGGCGAGCGTGCTCATGGGGTGACTCCCGGGTCGCGGGCCCGGTCCGGTCCGTCCGGCGGGCATGTGTCCATCGTGCTCGGCCGGGCCGCCGGAAACGTCAGCCCCGATAGTGATCCACGCCCCTGACCTCTCACCGGGGCGGCGGACGCCGCTCTCAGGGTCGCCCTCAGGGCCGCCCCCGAGACGCACAGCCGGCCGGCGGTGCCGACGGGCCCGTGGGGGAGGCGCATTCGGGCTCGGGAGCAACGGCTTGCCGGGTCGCGGGCGGCTGCGTGGGCGGTGTCGGCGGCAAGTCCGCGGTGGAGAAACGGTGTTACCGAGTCTGCTCGCACGGGCCCGTCGGGGCGGCTCGTCCGGCCCATGAGCAACGGCTTGCCGGGTCGCGGGCGGCTGCGTGGGCTCCGCCGGCGGCAGGTCCGCGGCGCGGGAGCGGCGTTACCGGGCCGGGCCGGAGTCGAGTCCGCTCGCACGGGCCCGGGCGCCGACGTGTTGCCGTGTCGCGGACAGCTCTGTGGGCGCCGTCGGCGGCAGGTCCACGGTGGGGAAACGGTGCTGCCGGGCCTGGGTGGCAGCCGAGTTCGCTCGCACGGGCCCGCGGGGGCAGCTCGTCCGGGTTCGGAACCAAGGCGTGGCGCCGGGTCGCGGGCGGCCGCGTGGGCTCTGCCGGCGGCGGGTCCGCGGCGCGGGAGCGGGGTTACCGGGACGCGGCCGCCGGCCGTGCCGCGCGGGTGTCACCGGACGGTGGGGCTGCCCGGGGTGGTGAGGCGGCCCAGCGGGGAGGCCGGGGAGGCGAGTTCGTAGGTGCGGTGGTGCGGCTGCGCGGCCGGGAGGGCGGCGCGGCGCCGGCGGCGGGCCCGCAGCCGGAGCAGGGCGCGGGCGGCCGGCACCAGCAGCAGGTGGCAGGCGGCCGCACCGGCCGTGCCGAGGATGATGTCGTCGACGTTCAGTACGTGGCCCGGGGTCCAGCTCTTCAGGATCTCCAGCCCGGTCGCCAGCAGGGCGGCCCCGCCGACGGTGCGCAGGAAGGACGGCAGCACGGGAGTGCGCAGCCGGCCGACCGCGATCGGCAGCAGCACCCCGAACGGGGCGAGCGGCAGGATGCCGGCCGCGAGCTGCCGGGCCCCGGCGTAGCCGCCGAGCGCGAGCGCCCGGTCGACGGAGGCCAGCGGGGTCAGGTTGGCCGGGTAGGTCCAGTTCACCGCGTTGGGCGTCAGCACCAGCCAGGCGAGCAGCACCGCATAGCCGGCCAGCAGGAGCCGTGCGGTCGTCCGCAGCGTGCGGCAGGCCTCCGGCGGCTGGGTCCGACCGGTCGGCCCGGTGTCCTCGATCGGGTCGTCCCCGGCCGCTGCGCCGGTGCGGGTGGTGGTGCCATGTCGGTGCACAACCGGGTGGACGCGGTCTCGGCCGCGGACGGTTCCACCGCCCCGGCCCGGGCGGCTCAGGGGCAGTGCGAGGCCGAAGCGCTCGGCGTCGGCGTGACGCTGAACAGCGGTGCCGGGCTCTTCGCCGCGACGGACGGCGCGCCGGTCGGGGCCGGCGAGGCCGCCGTCGGCGTGGCCGCCCGCGGCACCTGCACGGGGCTCGGGCAGGCCGTGCGGCTGGCGGGCGCCCCGGCGTCCACCGGGACCGCCGTCGGCCGGATGCCGCAGCCGGCGGCGGCTCCGGCCAGCAGGACCAGTGCCGCCGCCCTCCGTACCGCGCTCACTGTGCGTCCTCCTGGCTGGGTGGGGTGTGCGGCAGGGTCAGGGTGAAGACCGCGCCGCTCTCCCCGTTGGCGGCCGTGATGGTGCCGCCGTGGATCTGTGCATTGGCCATCGCGATGGACAGCCCGAGGCCGCTGCCCTCGGAGCGGGCCCGCCCCTTGTCGGCCTTGTAGAAGCGGTCGAAGACGTGCGGCAGCACCTCCTCGGGGATGCCCGGCCCGCTGTCGCGGACCTCGACGACCACCCGGTCGCCCTCCTGCCGGACGACGACCCGGACGGGAGAGCCGCCGTGCTTGAGGGCGTTGCCGATCAGGTTCGCGAAGACGACGTCCAGCCGGCGCGGGTCGGCCATCAGCCGGATGCCGCGCGGCGCGTCCACCTCGACGGCGTCGTACCAGGCCCGGCCGTCGATGCAGGACATGATCAGGTCGGCTATGTCCACCTCGTCGGCGACCAGCTTGGCGGTGCCGGCGTCGAAGCGGGTCACCTCCATGAGGTTCTCCACCAGGTCGGACAGCCGCCGGGTCTCGCTGACCACCAGGCGCACCGCGGGCTCGATCATCGGGTCCAGCGAGTCCGCCTCGTCCTCCAGGATGTCGGTGACGGCGGTCATCGCGGTGAGCGGGGTGCGCAGTTCGTGCGACATGTCGGCCACGAAGCGGCGGCTCTGCGCCTCGCGGGCGCTCAACTCCTCGACCTGGTGCGACAGCGACTCCGCGGTGCGGTTGAACGTCCGGGCGAGGTCCGCGAGTTCGTCGCCGCCCTCGACCTCCAGCCGGGTGTCCAGCTTGCCCTCGCCGAGCCGCCGGGCGGCCTCGCCGAGCCGGCGCACCGGCCGCAGCACGGTCGAGGAGGCGGCCTGCGCCAGCAGCGCCGAGCCGATCAGCGCCAGCAGCGTGGCGATCGCCAGCGACCAGCCCAGCGTGTTGAGATCGGCCCGCTCGTCCTCCAGCGACTTGAACATGTACGCCGTCGGGCCGGAGGGCACCACCTTCGTCCCGCCGACCAGGAACGGCCGGTTGCCCAGGTTCACCCGCTGCCAGTACAGGTGGTACGGGTACTGGTTGCCCGCGCCGACCTCCCGCTGGGCGGCCACCGCCCGCTGCAGCGCCTGCGGCACGTCCTGCAGGGTGAACCGCGACGGGTCGGTGGAGACCGCGCACCCCGGCTGCGCCGGATCGGTCACCACCACGTCGTAGTTGAGCCCGGACGAGGCCACCTGCTGCGCCAGGTAGGCGAGTTCCGGGCAGGTGGACTCCAGCGGCAGGTCGGAGACGTTCCGGGTCAGCGACACCCGGAAGTCGTTCAGCGCGGTGTCCTGGGCGCGCTTGAGGACGGCGTCGCGGTTCAGCCAGTACGCGATGCCGGACGCCGACACCGCGGTGATCAGCGCGACCGCGGCGAACACGGCGATCAGGCGGACCCTGAGCGAGCGCAGCCGCCGCCAGGGACGGCGGCGGCGCGGCGGGGTCTGGGGGTCAGTCAACAGGTCTCACAGACGGGAACGGGAACAGGCGGTCGGCCGGGGCGGTCACTGCATCGGCGGGTCGAGCCGGTAGCCGACCCCGCGCACGGTGCGGATCAGCGTCGGCGCGGACGGCACGTCCTCGACCTTGGCCCGCAGCCGCTGCACGCAGGCGTCCACCAGCCGGGAGTCGCCCAGGTAGTCGTGCTCCCACACCAGCCGCAGCAGCTGCTGCCGGGACAGCGCCTGGCCGGGCCGGCGGCTCAGCTCCAGCAGCAGCCGCAGCTCGGTCGGGGTGAGCTGCAGGTCCTGGCCGTCCTTGGTGACGGTCATCGCCGAGCGGTCGATGACCAGGCTGCCGTAGGTGGAGGAGTCCGAGGACTCGCGTTCTCCCCGGCGCAGCACGGCCCGGATCCGGGCGTCCAGGACGCGCGGCTGGACCGGCTTGACGACGTAGTCGTCGGCGCCGGACTCCAGGCCCACCACCACGTCGATGTCGTCGGAGCGCGCGGTGAGCAGGATGATCGGCAGCTGGTCGGTCCGGCGGATGCGACGGCACACCTCGAAGCCGTCGATGCCGGGCAGCATGACGTCCAGGACGATGAGGTCCGGACGCTGCTCCTTGAACAGCTTCAGGCCGTCCTCGCCCGAGGCAGCGGTGGCCACGCGGTGGCCCTGGCGGGTGAGGGCGAGTTCGAGGCCGGTCCGGATGGCGTCGTCGTCCTCGATCAGAAGCAGGAAAGGCACGGGCTCATTCTGGCCCACCCGGGGCCACAGATCACCCACCCGGGTGGTTGCTGAACGGTCGCGGGAACCGGAGGCGCCGGTTCGGGCGTCCGGGCGGGTGTGACAGCGGTGTGCCCGGACGCCCCGGGCGCTGTGACAGCCCTGTGACAGTCGGCGGACACCGCCATGACGACGGGCGGGCAGGATTTTCCTTGTCGCCGGGAACGACCGGGTGAGAACCGGGAGGAACGGCGACGGGGAACCGCACGTACCGACCATGGGGGCGCACGATGAACGCAACGCTTCTGACCCGCAACGCGGCCGTCCGCGCAGCGCGTTCGACCGCGAACCCGCGGACCAGGTACGAGGTGCGGACCGACGAGACTTCCGGTGCCGTGATCGTACGGGGGTGCGCACACCGCACCGGAGCCCACCGCCCCAACGGCGGCGGGCACGGGGGGGAGCTGTACGGGATCGGCCACCGGGGGAACGCGGCCGACAGCAGCTCGACCATGACGCTCCGGGGGATCCTCCCGGTGGGTCAGGGTCGGGCCATCCCGACGGGGGAAGGCCTGCGCGGCACCGGCTCGGGGGAGCCGGACGCCCGCCAGGCCGCAGGCACCACGCTGCTGCGGCTCACCCCCGCGGCGGCCGGTGCCGAGGACGGTCGACAGGGAGGCGCGCAGGGGGAGTGCTCGCCCGAGGCGGCGGACCGCATCGCGGAGTTCACCGCATACGTGCGCGAGCGCCGCGCCTCCCTGTACGCCACCGCGTACCACCTCACCGGTGACCGCTACGAGGCCGAGGACCTGCTGCAGAGCGCGCTCTTCAGCACCTACCGCGCCTGGGACCGGATCGCCGACAAGGCCGCGGTCGGGGGCTACCTCCGCCGCACCATGACCAACCTGCACATCTCCGCCTGGCGGCGCCGCAAGGTCAACGAGTACCCGACCGAGGAGCTGCCGGAGACGGCCGGCGACACCGACGCGATGGGCGGCACCGAGCTGCGCACCGTGCTCTGGCAGGCGCTGGCCAAGCTGCCGGAGAACCAGCGGACCATGCTGGTGCTCCGCTACTACGAGGGCCGCACCGACCCGGAGATCGCCGACATCCTCGGCATCAGCGTCGGCACCGTCAAGAGCAGCATCTGGCGCGCGCTGCGCCGGCTGCGCGACGACGAGCAGCTCAACCGGACGGGCGACACCGTGCACGCCTTCGGCGAGCTGGTCGCCTGACCGCACACCACAGGACTCCCGTCGGGGGACGGGTGAAGGGGTCGCGGAAGCGCGGATGGCCTACTCGGGGGAGTGGCCGCCGACGGGGGAAGCCCGCAGCCCCGCAACAGCAGGAGCCCGGTGCCGGGGAGAGGCACCGGGCTCCTGTGCGTCCGCCCGGGCACGCTCAGAGCGCCAGCCGCAGCTGGAGCCAGGCCGACAGCCGGTCGTCCGGGTGCTCCAGGTCCAGGCCGAACAGTTGCCCGGCCCGCCGCAGCCGGTACTTCAGCGTGTTCGGATGTACGCCGACCCGCTCCGCCGCGGTCGCCACCGAGCCCACGGCGTCCAGCCACGCCGCCACCGACCGGGCGTACTCCGTGCGGTGCTCCCGGTCGTGCGCCAGCATCGCCTCCACCGCCGGGTGCCGCAGCTCCGGGCGCCGGGCCAGCTCGTCGGCGACCTTGGCCAGCAGCACCCGGGCGTGGACGTCGGTCAGGCCGGCGACCGCGGCGCACCCGGGATCCGCGGAGATCACCCGCAGTACGTCGTCCACCTCGGCCCGGAGCGCCGGCACCGCCTCCAGATCCTCCGCCGGCCGGCTCACGGCGGCCCGCACCAGCCCGCCGCCGCTCGGCCCGAGCGCCGCCACCGCCTGCTCCGCCAGCCGGCGCGCGGCCGCCGGTCCGACCTCGGCGAGCAGCACGTAGACCGTCCGGCCGACGGCGGCCACCGCCGCCTCCCCGTGCACGGCTGCCCAGTGCCGCGCCGCCGCCGCGGCGAGCCGCACCACCGAGGGCGGTTCGTCGGCCGGCAGCCGCAGCGGGGTCAGCCCGACCAGCACCAGCCGCGGCCGTTCCGGCAGCCCCAGCGCGTACCGCAGGTCCGCGGTGCGCCCGCCGCCGTGCAGTGCGTCGCGCAGTCCGTCCTCCCGCGCCCGCAGTTCCAGTTCCTGTGCGCTGCGGCGGCGCAGGATGTGCAGCGCGGCCAGCCGGGCGCCGTCGCGCATCGCCCGCTCGCCGGCCGGGTCCAGGCCGTCCGGGCCCTCGATCGCCCAGATGGTGCCGAGCGGCAGGTCGCCCGCCCGGATCGCCACGGCAGCCCGGGGCAGCTCGTCCTCGGCGAGGGTCGGCAGCCGCATCACGCCGGGCGCGGCCAGCACCTCCCGGTACTGGGCCGGCTGCTCGGCCTGGTCCGGCACCCGGCGCTCCAGGATGCCGCGCCGCCGGAGCTCGTCGATCCGCTGGTCGGGCAGCGCGGAGTAGGCGAGCACCCGCCGGTCCAGATCCTCGACCGCCACCGATCCGCCGGTCACTGCGGCGATGGCGTTGGCCAGCGCGAACAGCTCCTCGCTCGTGCCCTCCATTGGCGATTGCGCATCATCCATGTCCCGACCCTAGGCGATTGCGCCAAAGACGTCCGCCCGGGCCGCCGCCACGATGGCTGTGCACCGCAGCCCACCCCCGGAAGGGGCACCATGCAGGACCAGCTGATCGGCCTTTTCCCGCCCGGCACCGAACTCGACGACGACGGCGCCCTGGTGATCGCCGGCTGTCCGGTGGCCGAACTCGCGGAGACGTACGGCACCCCGGCGCTGATCGTGGACGAGGGCGCCCTGCGCGCCCGGGCCCGCGCGTACGCCGACGGCCTCGCCGCCCGCTGGCCGAACTCCCGGGTCACCTTCGCCTCCAAGGCCTTCCCGTGCACCGCCGTCTACCGGGCCCTCACCGAGGAGGGCCTCGGCATCGACGTGGCGAGCGGCGGCGAACTGACCCTCGCCGTGGCCGGCGGAGCCGACCCGGCCGGCCTGGTCGTGCACGGCAACGCCAAGACCTCCGAGGAACTGCGGATGGCCGTCGACGCCGGTGCCGGGCTGATCGTGGTCGACAACTTCGACGACATCGACCGTCTGGAGCTGATCCTCGCCGAACGGCCCGGCCGCGAGCAGGGCGTCCTCGTCCGGGTCACCCCCGACATCCGCCCGGACACCCACGAGGCCGTCTCCACCGGCCAGGCCGGCTCCAAGTTCGGGCTGCTGCTGCCCGAGGCCCGCGAGGCGATCGCCCGGCTGCGTGGCAGCGACCGGTTGCGCCTGGACGGCGTCCACGTGCACGTCGGCTCGCAGATCATGGACACCAAGCCGTTCGAGCAGGCCGTCGAGGCGGTCGCCGGGCTCGGCACGTTCGACGTCTACGACCTCGGCGGCGGCCTCGGCGCCCGCTACACGTACCGGGACAGCCCGCCGAGCGTGGACGAGTACCTCGACGCCCTCGTCGACAGCGCCCGCGGCACCCTGCCCGCTGCCGCCCGCATCCTGATCGAGCCCGGCCGCTCGATGACCGCCGAGGCAGGCGTCTCGCTCTACCGGGTGGTCACCGTCAAGCACGGCCGCCCGACCTTCGTCGCGGTCGACGGCGGCATGGGCGACAACCTCGAAGTCTCGCTCTACCAGCAGCGGTTCGAGGCCACCGTGGCCACCCGGGTGGGCGGCGGCGGGCCCGTCCGGCTGGTCGGCCGGCACTGCGAGTCCGGCGACGTGCTCAGTGCGGGCGTCCCGCTGCGCGACCCCCGCCCCGGCGACCTGATCGCCGTCCCCGTCACCGGCGCGTACACCTACGCGCTCGGCAACAACTACAACGGCGCCCGCCGGCCCCCGGTCGTCTTCTGCCGCGACGGCCGCCACCGCGCCGTGGTGCGCCGGGAGACGTACGGCGACCTACTCCGCCGCGACCTGGACTGACCCGACCCCCCACCCCCGTACGAGAGGTCCACCATGGCATCGGACGTGACGCTCCGCCGGCAACTCCTCAGACGCAAGCCGGTCGGTGCCCTCCAGGGCGGCGGCGAACTGCGCCGCACCGTCGGCCTGTTCCAGCTCACCATGATCGGCATCGGGGCCACCATCGGCACCGGGATCTTCTTCACCCTGGACTCGGCGGTGCCGGAGGCCGGCCCGGCCGTCGTGCTCTCCTTCGTGATCGGCGCCGTCACCGCCGCCCTCACCGCCTTGTGCTACGCCGAACTCGCCTCCGCCGTGCCGGTCTCCGGCTCCTCGTACTCCTACGCCTACGCCACCCTGGGCGAGTTCGCCGGCTACGCGGTCGGCTGGTGCCTGCTGCTGGAGTACGCCGTCTCCGGCGCGGCGATCGCGGTGAGCTGGGGCCAGTACCTCAACGACCTCACCGAGCGGCTGTTCGGCTTCCAGCTGCCGCAGGCGATCGCGGCCCCGCCCGGCGCCGGCGGCTGGGTCAACCTGCCCGGCGCCGTCCTGGTGCTGCTCTGCTGCCTGCTGCTGGTCCGCGGGGCGAAGCAGTCCGCGCTGGTCAACACCGTGATGGTGCTGGTCAAGCTGGCCGTGCTGGCGCTCTTCGTGGTGGTCGGCGCGACCGGGTTCCACGCCGCCAACCTGCACCCGTTCGCGCCGATGGGCACGGCCGGGATCGGCGCCGCCGCCTCCACGGTGTTCTTCTCCTTCATCGGCCTGGACGCCGTCTCCACCGCCGGCGAGGAGGTGAAGAACCCCCGCCGCACGCTGCCGCTGGCGATCGTCGGCGCGCTGCTGGTGGTCACCGCCGTGTACGTGCTGGTCGCCCTGGTCGGTGTCGGCGCCCAGCCGTGGACGGCCTTCGGCGGGCAGGAGGCCGGCCTGTCGGCGATCCTCACCCGGGTGACCGGGGCGGGCTGGCCCGGGCTGCTGCTCTCGGCCGGCGCCGTGCTCTCCATCGTCAGCGTCGTCCTCGTGGTCCTCTACGGGCAGACCCGGATCCTGTACACGATGAGCCGGGACGGCATGCTGCCGGAGCTGTTCCGGCGGGTCGGCCCGCGCAGCGGCACCCCGGTCGCCGGCACCGCCGTCGTCGGCGCCCTGGTCGCGGTGCTCGCCGCCGTCGTCCCGCTGGACGTCCTCGCCGACCTGACCAGTCTGGGCACCCTGGTCGCCTTCGCCGTGGTCTCCCTGGGCGTGCTGATCCTCCGGCGCACCGCCCCCGACCTGGAGCGCGGCTTCCGGGTGCCCGGCCACCCGGTGGTGCCCCTGCTGTCCGTCGCTTTCTGCGGCTACCTGCTGTACGGGCTGCCGGCGGACACCTGGCTGCTGTTCGCGGTGTGGCTGGCCCTGGCCGTGGCCGTCTACCTCGGCTACAGCCGGCACCACTCCGCGCTGCAGCAGGCCGACCGGGCCGAGGCCGGGCCGGTGCTCACCGGTACGGCGCCCTGACCGGTGCGGCTCCCCGGGCGCCCGGTCAGGCCGCGACGCGGACCGGCCGGACGTCCGCCACCGCACGCACCCGCCGCTCGGCCTCCGGGCCGGCGCAGGCGTGCGCGCCGAGGGCGGTCTGGCGGGACACGATGCCGCGCTCGGCACGCATCAGCCGCCAGCCGCGCCGCAGCAGGTAGGGCACCGACTTGCGGCCCTCGCGGACGTCCCGGCGGAAGCGCCGCCAGGCCGTGGTGGACGGGCGGTTGCGCAGGCACAGCGCGTCGCCGAGCAGCCCCTCGGCCTCGCAGCGGCCGACCAGCTCGGCGGCGAAGATGCCCTCCGCGACGAACGCGGCCGCGCCGCCTAGGTCGAACGGGCGGACCCCCACCCGGCCGTTGTCCGGGATCGAGTACACCGGGACGTCCGCACGGCCGTCCTCGACCAGCGCCCGGATCACCGCCATCGCCTGCTCGGCGTGCCAGGAGGCGGGCGAGTCCCAGTCCGTGCCGCCGTCGTCCGGCAGCTGCGGCAGCGTCGGGTCGTCGCCGTCCTTGTAGAAGTCGTCGAGCTGGAGCACGGGCAGGCCGGTGCGCTCGGCGAGGGAGGACTTCCCCGATCCGGAGGGTCCCGACAGCAGGATGACGCGGGCGCGCTGGATCGGCGCCGGGTTCAGCGGGGTGTCACTCACGGGACACCAGTCTGACGCATCACCGGCGTTCACCGGTACCGCCGGGACGCCCCCGGGCCAATCTCACACGGACCTCCGGGGGGCGCCGTCAGACCGACCCGTCCACCGGGCCGCCCAGGGCGAGCCGGGTGGTCACCAGGTAACGGCTGTGCACCTGGACGAACACCGCCGCGCCGCCGTCCGGCGGCAGGTAGCCGGTGGCCGCCCAGTCCTGGTCGAACCAGTCCGCCGGCTCCGGGTCGCGGTGCTCACCGCCGAGCCCGAACTCCAGCCACGGGTGCCGGCGGGAGCCGAAGGCGGCGGTGGGCCGGCCCGGGGTGAACAGCAGGCTCCCGTTCTCGAACGCGGCCGGCCAGCCCGGGCGCTCGGAGCGCACCGAGCACGGGATGCGGGTCGGCAGGCCGGCCATCAGCCGCCGGCGCGCCCGCCGTGCGCGCAGCGCCCGCAGCGGCCCGTCCCCGAACAGAACCGCCAGGTCGGCGGCCAACTCCCACATCGTTTCGTCCTTCCGGTCGTTCCTGCCCGGTTGGACTCGCGGAGGGGCCCGGCCAGTTGCCCGCCGACC
The DNA here is from genome assembly GCF_039528095.1 of Kitasatospora arboriphila. Classification (NCBI taxonomy): domain Bacteria; kingdom Bacillati; phylum Actinomycetota; class Actinomycetes; order Kitasatosporales; family Streptomycetaceae; genus Kitasatospora; species Kitasatospora arboriphila. Next base: position 89,384 of record NZ_BAAALD010000005.1, on the reverse strand, counting down.
GGCCGGAACCCGCAACGACGAAAGTGGGACCCGCACCCCCGGTCGGGAGGGTGCGGATCCCACTTTCGTCGCGGCCCGGTGGTCAGATGCCCATCGGGTGCCAGACCGTCTTGGTCTCCAGGAAGGAGGTCAGCCGCTTGGTGCCCGGCTGCTGGGTCCAGTCCGCGGCGGCCGGGTCGGCGGCCGGCCGCAGGACGCGCTTGAGGGTCTCGGCGGCGGCGGCCTCCAGGGCGGCGGGCGAGCCCGGACCGTCCTGGTGCACCGCGCCGGTCAGGTCGAGACCGTTGACGTCCTGGTGGGACGCCAGCGTGGGGGCGATGTCGGCCGTGCGGCCGGACAGCACGTTGACCACACCGCCGGGCAGGTCGGAGGTGGCGAGCACCTCGCCCAGCGACAGCGCCGGCAGCGGCGCCTCGGCGGCGGCCGCGACCACGGCGGTGTTGCCGGTGGCGATCACCGGGGCGATCACCGACACCAGGCCGAGGAAGGAGAAGCCGTGGCCGGCCTGCGGCGCCAGCACGCCGACCACACCGGTCGGTTCGGGCGTCGACAGGTTGAAGTACGGGCCGGCGACCGGGTTGGCGTTGCCGGCGACCTGGGCGACCTTGTCCGTCCAGCCCGCGTACCAGACCCAGCGGTCGATCGCGGCGTCCACCAGCGAGGCGGCCTTCTTGACGCCCAGGCCCTCGGCGGCGGCGACCTCGGCGGCGAACTGCTCGCGGCGGCCCTGCAGCATCTCGGCGACCCGGTACAGCACCTGGCCGCGGTTGTACGCGGTGGTGCCGGACCAGCCCTTGACCGCGGCGCGCGCGGCCACGACGGCGTCCCGGGTGTCCTTGCGGGTGCCGAGCGGGGCGTTGCCGAGCCACTGGCCCTTGGAGTCGGTCACCTCGTACACCCGCCCGCTCTCGGACCGCGGGAACTTCCCGCCGACGTACAGCTTGTAGGTCTTGAGGACGTCAAGACGCAGTGCCAGATCAGACATCGAGGTAGGCCTCCAGACCGTGTCGGCCACCCTCGCGGCCGTAACCCGACTCCTTGTAGCCGCCGAACGGCGAGGCCGGGTCGAACTTGTTGAAGGTGTTGGCCCAGACCACACCGGCCTTGAGCCGGCTCGCCGTCCACAGGATGCGCGAGCCCTTCTCCGTCCAGATGCCGGCGGAGAGGCCGTACGGGGTGTTGTTGGCCTTCTCGACCGCCTCGGCGGGGGTGCGGAAGGTCAGCACCGACAGCACCGGGCCGAAGATCTCCTCACGGGCGATCCGGTGGGCCTGCGAGACGCCGGTGAACAGGGTCGGGCGGAACCAGTAGCCGGTGCCCGGCAGGTCGCAGGAGGGCGACCAGCGCTCGGCGCCCTCGGCCTCGCCGGCGTCGGTCAGCTCGGTGATCCGGGACAGCTGCGCCGAGGAGTTGATGGCGCCGATGTCGGTGTTCTTGTCCAGCGGGTCGCCGACCCGCAGGGTCGACATCCGGCGCTTGAGCGCCTCCAGGAACTCGTCCTGGACCGACTCCTGGACGAGCAGCCGGGAGCCCGCGCAGCAGACGTGGCCCTGGTTGAAGAAGATGCCGTTGACGATGCCCTCGACGGCCTGGTCGATCGGCGCGTCGTCGAAGACGATGTTCGCGGCCTTGCCGCCGAGCTCCAGCGAGAGCTTGGTGCGGGTGCCGGCCAGCTGCCGGGCGATCGAGCGGCCGACCGGGGTGGAGCCGGTGAAGGCGACCTTGTCCACGTCCGGGTGGGCGGTCAGCGCGGCGCCGGTGCGGCCGTCGCCGGTGACGATGTTGACGACGCCCTTCGGCAGGCCCGCCTGGCGGCAGATCTCGGCGAAGCGCAGCGCGGTCAGCGGGGTGGTCTCGGCCGGCTTGAGGACGACCGTGTTGCCGGTGGCCAGCGCCGGGGCGATCTTCCACGCCAGCATCATCAGCGGGAAGTTCCACGGGATGACCTGTGCGGCGACGCCGACCGGCCGCGGGTTGGGGCCGTAGCCCGCGTAGTCCAGCTTGTCCGCCCAGCCCGCGTAGTAGAAGAACCACGCGGCGACCATCGGCACGTCGAAGTCGCGGGTCTCGCGGATCGGCTTGCCGTTGTCGATCGACTCCAGCACGGCCAGCTCGCGGGAGCGCTCCTGGACGATCCGGGCGATCCGGAACAGGTACTTGGCGCGCTCGCTGCCCGGCAGCGCCGACCAGTCGGCGAAGGCCTTGCGGGCGGCGGCGACCGCGCGGTCGACGTCCTCCCCGGTGCCCTGCGCGAACTCCGCCAGCACCTGCTCGGTGGCCGGGTTGACGGTCTTCAGCGCCTCGCTGCCGGAGGAGTCGACGAACTCGCCGCCGATGAAGTGGCCGTAGGAGGTCGCGATGTCGCCGGCCGCGGCCGGGGACTCCGGGGCGGGGGCGTAGGTGAAGAGGCCGCCGCGGGGGGCCTGCGCCACGGGCGCGTCGGTCTTCTTGGTGTTCTTGGCCATCTGTCTCAGTCCACCGTCACGTAGTCAGGGCCGGAGTACCGTCCGGTGGTCAGCTTCTGGCGCTGCATCAGCAGGTCGTTGAGCAGGCTGGAGGCGCCGAAGCGGAACCAGTGCGGGCTCAGCCAGTCGTCGCCCAGCGTCTCGTTGACCATCACCAGGTACTTCATGGCGTCCTTGGTGGTCTTGATGCCGCCGGCCGGCTTCACGCCGATCTGCACGCCGGTCGCGGCGCGGAAGTCGCGGACCGCCTCCAGCATCAGCAGGGTCACCGGGGGAGTGGCGTTCACCGCGACCTTGCCGGTGGACGTCTTGATGAAGTCCGCGCCGGCCAGCATCGCCAGCCAGGAGGCGCGGCGGACGTTGTCGTACGTCTGCAGCTCGCCGGTCTCGAAGATCACCTTGAGGTGGGCGGAGGTGCCGTCGGGACGCCGGCAGGCCTCCTTGACCGCGGTGATCTCGTTGAAGACGTCCAGGTAGCGCCCGGACAGGAAGGCGCCGCGGTCGATCACCATGTCGATCTCGTCGGCGCCGGCGGCGACCGCGTCCACCGTGTCGGCGAGCTTCACCGGCAGGGCCGCGCGGCCGGCCGGGAAGGCGGTGGCGACCGAGGCGACCTGGATGTCGGTGCCGCGCAGCGCCTCCTTGGCGGTGGCGACCATGTCCGGGTAGACGCAGATCGCCGCGACCCGCGGAGCCGTCGGGTCGGACGGGTCGGGGTTCCGGCCCTTGGTGCACAGCGAGCGCACCTTGCCGACCGTGTCCGCGCCTTCCAGCGTGGTCAGGTCGATCATCGAGATCGCCAGGTCGATGGCGTACGCCTTCGCCGTGGTCTTGATCGAACGGGTGCCGAGGGTGGCGGCGCGAGCCTCCAGGCCGACCTGGTCGACGCCGGGCAGGCCGTGCAGGAAGCGGCGGAGCGAGGCCTCGGACGCCGCGACGTCCGCGAGGCCGCTGCCCGCAGCGCCGGGGGCGTGGGCTGCAAGAGTGGACATAGTCACCAGACCAGCATATCTACGCGCGTAGCGATCCGCTAGGGAGGGGCTGTTTTCGATGCCGGACCGAGATGTGGCGCCCCACCGCCCCCGGACGCCCCCGAGGGCCGGGAAGAATGCCCTGGTGACCTCCGCAGCCGAACAGCCCGCACCCCGCAAGAAGACCGGCCGGCGCCCCGGCGGCGCGGACACCCGGCGGACGGTGCTGGAGGCCGCCCGGGCCGAGTTCGCCGCCCTCGGCTATCAGAAGGCGAGCATGCGGGCGATCGCCCGGGCCGCCGGCGTCGACGCCGCCCTGCTGCACCACTACTTCGGCAGCAAGGACAAGCTCTTCCTGGCCGCCCTGGAATTCCCCGTCGACCCGCGGCTGATCGTCGACCAGGTACTGGCCGGCGACCGCGCGCAGGTCGGCGACCGCGTCGCCCGGTTCGTCCTCGCCCTGTGGGAACAGCCGACCGTCCGCGACCGGCTGCTCGCCGTCCTGCGGACGGCCGCCGCCTCCGAGGAGGTCGCCGCGCTGATGCGCGGCTTCATGGTCACCGAGGTGGTCTCCCGGGTCGCCGTCGGCCTCGACGTGCCGCAGCCGGAACTCCGCGTCGAACTGGTGATGTCGCAGATCCTCGGCCTCGCCATGGCCCGCTACGTGATCGCCGTCGAACCGCTGGCCTCCGCCCCGGGCGAGGACCTGCTGCCGCTGCTGGCCCGCGCGGTGCAGGGGTACCTCGTCGAGACCTGAGGCCTTCCTCTCCGAGGGGGCAGGCAGGCCAGGGGTGCTGGGGCACCTCCCGGCCGAAGGCTGGGGCGGAACTGCGCAGTCCGGGAGCGGGCGTCGTGACGGCATCGGGGTGCCCCTGATTCGCCAGTGAGCCGTATCCGAGTTGCGCAGTTCCCCGCGCCCCCTGGGGTTTTCTACGGCTCCAGGAGGCCGAGGGTGGTGCCCCCAGCGCCCCTGGGGTGCCTCCTCCTTTTACGGCTGCAGGAGGCCGAGGGTGGTGGCGAAGGCGGTGAAGGTGGGGGCGGCGACCCGCCAGGTGTATTCGCGGGGGTTGGTCCAGATGTCGCTGCCCACCACCCGGGGGTCGGCCGGGTCGGTGCGGTAGTCGAGGGCGAGGGCGGTGTCGTCCCCGGCGGTGCGGGCGACCGCGATGAGTACGGCCCGTTCGGCGTCCAGCCACGGCAGTTCGACCGGGTCGGCGGCGGTGCTGCCGCGGGCCTGCCGGAAGAGCGGGCCGAGGTCCTCGCCCGAGAGGTCGTCGAGCGAGGCGGACTGGCGCCGCACCGCCGCCACGTCGGGCAGCAGCTCCACCGGGTCGGCGAACCAGGGCAGGGCGGCCGCGAGTGCTTCGTCGCCCGGGTGTCGCCAGCGGCCGTCGGCGATCAGGTCGAGCAGCAGTTGCGGCAGCGGCAGCCCCCGCACGGTGCCGGGGGCCTCCCGGTCGGTCCCGGTCGGCAGGGCGGCGTCGGTGGGGTCGGCGGCGGCGGTGTCGTCGGAGGGCGGGGCGGGGGCGTCCGGTGCGGTCACGCGCCCACCCTGCTGGTCGGCGGGCCCGTTGTCCATGCCCGGGCCGCCCCGGGCCGCCCCGGTCCACCGCGCGACATCCCGAGCGACATCCCGAGCGACACCGTGCGGCACCCCGAGCCGTCGTGCCGGGTCTCTTGACGGCCGGGGTGTGGAACGCAAAACTCATCGCATGATGAATTCTGAGGCGGGGCCCGGCCCCGCGATCCGGACCGCCGGCCTCACCGTGGTCCGCGGCGGCCGCCCCGTCCTGCACGGCCTCGACCTGGAGATCCCGCGCGGATCGGTCACCGGACTGCTCGGCCCCAGCGGGTGCGGCAAGACCACCCTGCTCCGCTCGGTCGTCGGCGTGCAGCGCACCGCCGGCGGCACCGTCGAGGTGCTCGGCCGCCCGGCCGGGGACGCCGCGCTGCGCCACCGCGTCGGCTACGTCACCCAGGCGCCCTCCGTCTACGCCGACCTCACCGTCACCGAGAACCTCGCCTACTTCGCCGCCGTCCTCGGCGCACCGAAGGGCGACCCGGACCGGGTGATCCGCCAGGTCGGCCTGACCGGCCACGAGAACGACCCCGCCGGGAGGCTCTCCGGCGGCCAGCGCGCCCGCGTCTCGCTCGCCGCGGCCCTGCTCGGCGCCCCGGAGCTCCTCGTCCTGGACGAGCCCACCGTCGGCCTCGACCCGGTGCTGCGCCAGGACCTCTGGCAGCTCTTCCGCGGCCTCGCCGAGGAGGGCGCCACCCTGCTGGTCTCCAGCCACGTCATGGACGAGGCCACCCGCTGCGACCGCCTGCTGCTGATGCGCGACGGCCGGCTGCTCGCCCACGACACCCCCGCCGCCCTGCTCGCCGCCACCGGGGCGGCCGACATCGACAGCGCCTTCCTCCGCCTGGTCGAGGACACCCCCCGCACCGCCGACACCGTGGAGACCGGCCGATGAACACCCGGCGCACCCTCGCCACCGCCCGCCGCGTCCTCGCTCAGCTGCGCCACGACCCGCGCACCCTCGCGATGCTGCTCGTCGTCCCCTGCGTCCTGCTGACCCTGCTGCGCTACATGTACGACGGGCAGCCGGACACCTTCGACCGGATCGGACCGGCCCTGCTCGGGGTCTTCCCGCTGCTGGTGATGTTCCTGGTCACCTCGGTCGCCATGCTGCGCGAGCGCACCTCCGGCACCCTGGAGCGGCTGCTCACCATGCCGCTCGGCAAGCTGGACCTGCTGCTCGGCTACGCCCTCGCCTTCGGCCTGGTCGCCCTCGTCCAGGCGGCGCTCGCCTCCGCGCTGACCATCGGCCTGCTCGGCCTCGACGTCGCCGGTCCGACCTGGCTGCTGTTCGCCGTCGCGGTCGGCGACGGCCTGCTCGGCATGGCACTCGGCCTGCTGGTCTCCGCGTTCGCCGCCACCGAGTTCCAGGCCGTGCAGTTCCTGCCCGCCGTGCTGCTGCCGCAGTTCCTGCTCTGCGGCCTGTTCGTGCCCCGCGAGCAGATGGCGGACGTGCTGCGCTGGGCCTCCGACGTGATGCCGCTCTCGTACGCGGTCGACGCGATGGGCCGGCTCACCGTGCACAGCGGTGTCGGCAGCGAGGTGGTCACGGACCTCGCGGTGATCGCCGGCTGCGCGCTGCTGGCCCTCGGCCTCGGCGCGGCCACCCTCCGCCGCCGCACCCCCTGACCCGGCGCGGCGGACGCACGCCGCGCCGCGCCGCCGGACCGGCCCCGGTCCGGCGGCGCCCGCCGTGACCCGGGGGAATCCGGCGGCCGGGGTCCCTGGGGCGGACGGGTCCCATGCGGCAGAATCGTCCCCATGACCGAATCCGACGGCACGCCCCACCCGGGTCCCGCCGCCCCCGAGGAGCCGCAGTACGCCGACCGCGTCTACCGCTCCGGCCCGGGCATCATCTCCGGTGTCCTGCTGCTCGCCGTGGCCGCCTGGCTGATCGGCGACGCCGTGATCTCCGGCACCGGCCGCACGCCCTGGGTGGCGCTCGCCGCCGCGCCGGTCTTCGTCTTCCCGGTGATCGCCTACACGCTGCGCCCCGCGGTGTACGCCAACGAGCGCCGGCTGCTCGTCCGCAACCCGCTGCGCAGCGTCCACGCGCCGTGGTCGCAGGTGGAGGGGCTGCGGTCGGGGTACTCGGTCGAGCTGTTCGCCGGCGGGCACAAGTACCAGGTCTGGGCGGTGCCGGTGTCGATCCGCCAGCGGAAGGCGGCGAGCCGCCGGGCGATGCGGGTCGCCAAGGACGGCACGCCGTCGGCGCCGCTGCGGCCGGGCGAGAACGACCCGACCCGGGCCTGGTCCGACCAGGTCGTCGGGAACCTGCAGGAGCTGGCCGAGCGGTGCGCCGGCCGGCCCGAGGCCAAGGGCGAGGTGACCGTCAGCTGGTGCTGGTGGGTGATCGTGCCGACCGTGGCCGGCCTGATCGCGCTGATCACCCTGATCGTCGCAGGCTGACGCCCGCGTCGTACGGACGCACGGGCCCCCGCCGACCCGAGAGGTCGGCGGGGGCCCGTTGGCGTGTGGCGGCGCCCGGCGGACGAAGCGGGGTGTCCGCCGGGCGGCGCCGGGCCGTCAGGCGCCGATGCCTGCGGCAGTTGCGAGGTCGCGCTTGATGCCGTCGAGCAGGGTGGCGGCCCGCATGCGGGCGTCGGCCAGTCCGGCGGCGTCGGCGACCGGGAGGACGACCTCCAGGTAGCACTTGAGCTTGGGTTCCGTGCCGGAGGGCCGGACGACGATCCGGGCGGAGCGGACGCCCTCGCCGGCCAGGTAGTAGCGCAGGCCGTCGGTGGCCGGCAGGTCGGCGGAGCCGGCCGTGAGGTCGTCGGCCCGGGTGACCTGCAGCCCGGCCAGGACCGTCGGCGGCCGCTCGCGCAGCCGGTGCATAGCCTCGGCGATCAGCGCGAGGTCGTCGACCCGGGCGGAGAGCTGGTCGGTGGCGTGCAGGCCGTGCTCCAGCGCCAGGTCGTCCAGCAGGTCGGTGAGGGTGCGGCCGGAGCGCTTGAGGGTCGCGGCGAGCTCGGCGATCAGCAGGGCGGCGGTGATGCCGTCCTTGTCGCGGACGCCCTCCGGGTCGACGCAGTAGCCGAGCGCCTCCTCGTAGCCGTAGCGCAGGCCCTCGGCGCGGGAGATCCACTTGAAGCCGGTGAGCGTCTCGGTGTAGCCGAGGCCCGCGGCGGCGGCGATCCGGCCGAGCAGGGTGGAGGAGACGATGGTGGTGGCGAAGGTGCCGCCGACCCGCTTGGCGACCAGGGCCGAGCCGAGCAGCGCGCCGACGTCGTCGCCGCGGAGCATCCGCCAGCCGCCGTTGTCCGGGACGGCCACCGCGCAGCGGTCGGCGTCCGGGTCGTTGGCGATGACGATGTCCGGGCCGGCGGCGGCGGCCGTCCGGAAGGACAGGTCCATCGCGCCGGGCTCCTCCGGGTTGGGGAAGGCCACGGTCGGGAAGTCGGGGTCGGGCTCGGCCTGCTCGGCGACGACGGTGGGCGCCGGGAAGCCGGCCTGCTTGAAGGCGGCGAGCAGGACGTCCCGGCCGACGCCGTGCAGCGGCGTGTAGACCACGTCCAGCGCGCGGGCGCCGGCCGGGTCCAGCACGGTGACCGCGCGGTCGAGGTAGGCCTCGACGACGTCGTCGCCGAGCACCTCCCAGCCGCCCTCGGCGAGCGGGACGTCGGCGAGGGCGCCGATCGCGTCGATCTCGGCGGCGATCTCGACGTCCGCGGGCGGCACGATCTGCGAGCCGTCTCCCAGGTAGACCTTGTACCCGTTGTCCTGCGGCGGGTTGTGGCTGGCCGTCACGGTGACGCCGGCCGCGGCGCCGAGGTGGCGGATCGCGAAGGCGAGCACCGGGGTGGGCAGCGGCCGCGGCAGCAGGGCGGCGCGCAGACCGGCGCCGACCACGGCGGCGGCGGTGTCCCGGGCGAAGTCGTACGACTTGTGCCGGGCGTCGTAGCCGATCACCACGAGGTCGCCCAGCCCGGGGTTCTTGCGCACGTACGCGGCGAGGCCGGCGGCGGCGCGGATCACCACGGCGCGGTTCATCCGCATCGGTCCGGCGCCGAGTTCGCCACGCAGGCCCGCGGTGCCGAACTGGAGGCGGCCGGCGAAGCGTTCGGCCAGCCGGGACCAGGCGATCCGCTCCCCGGACTCGGCGTCGGGGCCCTCGGCGGCGGCGAGCAGCTCGGTGAGCTCCGCGCGGGTCTGCGGGTCGGGATCCTCGGCGAGCCACGCACGGGCCCGGGCGAGGAGGTCGGTGGTGGGTGCCTGCGCCATGCTGCGAGCTCCAAACGGGGGTGTGGGCCGGCCGGCGGCGGCCGCGGCACCGGGGGGGTGCCGCGGCCTGCCGCCGGTCTACTGATTCTGCGTCAGTGCGGGCTCAGATCCGCTCAAGGACCTTCGCGAGCAGCGCGCCCATCCGCTCGGCGCTGGCCTTGCCGGCCTCCAGCACCTCTTCGTGGTTGAGCGGCTCGCCGGTGATGCCGGCGGCCAGGTTGGTCACCAGGGAGATGCCGAGCACCTCGGTGCCGGCCTCGCGGGCGGCGATGGCCTCCAGGGTGGTCGACATGCCGACCAGCTCGCCGCCGATCACCCGGGCCATGTTGACCTCGGCCGGGGTCTCGTAGTGCGGGCCGCGGAACTGCACGTAGACGGCCTCGTCGAGGGTCGGGTCGACCTCGCGGCACAGGGCGCGCAGCCGCTTGGAGTAGAGGTCGGTGAGGTCGACGAAGTTGGCGCCGACGATCGGCGAGTCGGCGGTGAGGTTGATGTGGTCGCTGATCAGGACCGGCTGGCCCGGGGTCCAGCCCTCGCGCAGGCCGCCGCAGCCGTTGGTGAGGACGACGATCCCGCAGCCCGCGGCGGCGGCGGTGCGGACGCCGTGCACCACGGTGGCCACGCCGTGGCCCTCGTAGTAGTGGTTGCGGCCGAGGAAGATCAGGGCGCGCTTCTCGCCGATCTTCACGGAGCGGATCTTGCCGGCGTGCCCGGCGACGGCGGGGGCGGGGAAGCCAGGGAGTTCGGTGACCGGGAACTCGGCCACGGTCTCGCCCAGGGCGTCGGCGGCCGGCACCCAGCCGGAGCCCATGACGAGGGCGACGTCGTGGCGGTCGACGCCGGTCAGCTCGCGGAGGCGGTCGGCGGCGGCCCGGGCGGCGGCGTAGGGGTCGGCGGAGACGACCGACTGAGGAGATGCGTTCACGGGTCCGAGGATAGACAAGATTCGCCTACGCGCGTAGACAATCCCGCCAAGACGCGCCGGATCGTTACCCGAATCATCCGGAAATACCGTGACAGGCGGCCTGCGGACACCCCGGTCCGTCGGATCGCACGAGGCCGCGGACCCGGTCGTGGCGCCCCCGGGCGGTGCCGTCCCGGCCGCGGCGGGCCGCGGCCGGGCTCAGCAGGGGCGGCGGCGCAGCTCGTGCACGTAGTCGTCGGGGGCGCCGGCGCTCTCCGCCGCGTCCGCGATCAGCCCGAGGTAGCGGGCGGCGGGCAGGCCGCCCTCGTAGTCGTTCAGCACGTACGTCCAGACCGGGATGTCGCCGTCCAGGGTGTGCGCCCGCAGCCGGATCTTGCGGTAGATGCCGAGCTGCACGCCCTCCCAGCGGTCGAGCCCCTCCTCGTCCATCGGCGAGACGTCGTAGAGCGAGACGAAGACCTGGTCCTTCTCGTCCTCCACCACCGTCGCCAGCGAGCCCTCCCAGCCCAGCTGCTCGCCGCCGAAGGTCAGCCGCCAGCCGTCCAGCCAGCCGGTGCCGCGCAGCGGGGAGTGCGGGGCGCGCCTGGTCATCTGCCGGGCGTCGAGGTTCGTGGCGTACGCGGCGTAGAGCGACATGGGCGCCAGCCTACGGGAGAGCGCTGCCCCGGACCGGAACGGGCGGGCCCGAGGGGGCGCCCGCAGGAGCCCGCCGAAGGGCCAGGACAGGAGGCAACGCCCCCGGCGTGGCTTTGGTTCCGGCATGCGGGAGAATGGTGCCCGTGACTCGGATCGTGATCATCGGTGGCGGACCCGGCGGATACGAGGCGGCCCTGGTGGCCGCCCAGCTCGGCGCGGAGGTGACCGTCGTCGACCGCGACGGCCTGGGCGGATCGGCGGTGCTGACGGACTGTGTGCCGTCCAAGACGCTGATCGCCACCGCCGAGGTGATGACGACCTTCGACAGCTCCTACGAGGAGCTCGGCATCATCGTCGCCGACGACACCCCGCCGCTCGCGCAGTCCGCCCGGGTGGTCGGCGTCGACCTCGGCAAGGTCAACCGACGCGTGAAGCGCCTCGCGATCGCCCAGTCCCACGACATCACCCAGGCGGTCACCCGGGCCGGCGTCACCGTGCTCCGCGGCAAGGGCCGGCTCGGCGCCGGCGGCCAGGCGGTGGACGGATCCCGCGAGGTCGTCGTCGACCGCGAGGACGGCACCACCGAGACGGTGCGCGCCGACGCCGTGCTGATCGCCACCGGCGTGCACCCGCGCGAGCTGCCCGACGCCCAGCCGGACGGCGAGCGGATCCTCACCTGGACCCAGGTCTACGACCTCGACGAGCTGCCCCGCGAGCTGATCGTGGTCGGCTCCGGCGTCACCGGCGCCGAGTTCGCCGGCGCCTACCAGGCGCTCGGCTCCGACGTCACGCTGGTCTCCAGCCGCGACCGGGTGCTGCCGGGCGAGGACCCGGACGCCGCCGAGGTGCTGGAGGACGTCTTCCGCCGCCGCGGCATGAACGTGATGAGCCGCTCGCGCGCCGAGAGCGCCAAGCGGATCGGCGACAAGGTCGAGGTCACCCTCTCCGACGGCACGGTCATCGAGGGCACCCACTGCCTGATGGCGGTCGGCTCGATCCCCAACACCGCGGACATGGGCCTGGAGGAGGCCGGTGTCGCGCTGAACGACTGGGGCCAGATCAAGGTCGACCGGGTGTCCCGCACCACCGCCCCGGGCGTCTACGCGGCCGGCGACTGCACCGGCGTCTTCATGCTCGCCTCGGTCGCCGCCATGCAGGGCCGGATCGCGATGTACCACGCGCTCGGCGACGCGGTGCAGCCGCTGAACCTGAAGACCGTCGCCTCCAACGTCTTCACCGACCCGGAGATCGCCACGGTCGGCTACACGGCCGCCGACGTGGCCGGCGGCAAGATGGACGCCGTCGAGGTGAAGCTGCCGCTGCGCGGCAACCCGCGGGCCAAGATGCAGGGCATCCGGGACGGCTTCGTGAAGCTGTTCTGCCGCCCCGGCACCGGCATCGTGGTCGGCGGCGTGGTCGTCGCGCCGCGCGCCAGCGAACTCATCCATTCGATCTCGCTCGCCGTGGACAACAACTTGACGGTCGAACAGGTGGCCGGCGCGTTCACCGTGTACCCGTCGCTGTCCGGCTCCACCGCGGAGGCCGCCCGGCAGCTGCACATCCGCAAGCGCGAGGGCTCGGACTCCTGACCTGCCGCGCGCACCGCCCTCCGCGCTCCACCCGCGCGGCCGAGCGTGCGCGGAGCCGCCCGCGGCGCGAATTGTACGGTCGCGCGCCGCTCGTACGTGAGCGTTTCCGGCTACTGGCTGCAAACGCCTGAAAGCAGACGGTCATTCACGTTACCGTCGGTTCCGTGTTTGCTGCAGAACGTCGCCAGTTGATCCTCGAAATGGTGCGCGCCAACGGAGCGGTCTCGCTCCGGGAGTTGGCCCGCGTCGTCCAGACCTCCGAAGTCACCGTCCGCCGGGACGTCCGGGCCCTGGAGGCCGAAGGGCTGCTCGACCGCCGGCACGGCGGGGCGGTGCTCCCCGGAGGCTTCAGTCGGGAGCCCGGCTACCCGCAGAAGACCCATCTCGCCGCGGCCGAGAAGAGCGCCATCGCCGACCTGGCCGCCGGCCTGGTCGAGGAGGGCGACGCCGTGGTCGTGGGCGCCGGCACCACCACCCAGGAGCTGGCCCGCCGGCTCGCCCGGGTGCCCGGCCTCACCGTGGTCACCAACTCGCTGCTGGTCGCCCAGGCGCTGGCGCACGCCAACCGCGTCGAGGTGGTGATGACCGGCGGCACCCTGCGCGGCTCCAACTACGCCCTGGTGGGCAGTGGCGCCGAGCAGTCGCTGGCCGGCCTGCGGGTGTCGAAGGCGTTCGTCTCCGGCAGCGGGCTGACCGCCGAGCGCGGCCTGTCGACCACCAACATGCTGTCCGCGAGCGTGGACCGCGCACTGGTGCAGGCGGCGACGGAGGTGATCGTCCTCGCCGACCACACCAAGCTGGGCTCCGACACCATGTTCCAGACGGTGCCGACGGAGGCCATCACCCGGCTGGTCACCGACGAGCAGTCCGCCGCGCAGGACCCGACCGCCCGGGAGCTCGACGCGCTCGCCGACTGCGGGGTGCAGATCTCGCTTGCCCCGCTCGGCACGCCCGCGGAGCCGACGGTGCACAGCGGCGGCCCGGCGCACCCGATGACGCCGCACCAGGCACCGCCTGCCGGCGGCCCGCGGCGCACCGCACCGCCCGGCACCCCGCTGCCCGGCCAGCGCCGCCCCGGGCACGCCGCTCTGATGGCCCCGCCCGCCGGCCACCGGCCGGCCCTGAGCCGGCCCTGAGCCGGCCCCGAACGGCCGACGGCCGGCCCGCACACCCGAGGGGTGCGGGCCGGCCGTCCGACGTCTGACGCGGGGTCAGTTGTCCTTGATCTCGCAGAGCGCGGCGCCGCTGCTGACGCTGGCACCGACCTCGGCCTTGAGGCCGACGATGGTGCCGGCCTTGTGGGCGTTGAGCGGCTGCTCCATCTTCATGGCCTCCAGGACGACGATCAGCTCGCCCTCGGCGACGACCTGGCCCTCCTCGACGGCGACCTTGACGATGGTGCCCTGCATCGGCGAGGCGAGGGTGTCGCCGCTGACCGCGGAGCCCGCCTTCTTCGCGCCGACGCGGCGCTTGGCGACCTTGGTGCCGGTCGCCGCCGGGGCGCTCGCGACGCCCAGCGAGGACGGCAGCGAGACCTCGATCCGCTTGCCGCCGACCTCGACGACGACGGTCTCGCGGCCCTCGGCCTCCTCGCCCTCGGCGCCGGCTCCGGCGAACGGCGGGATGGTGTTCTGGAACTCGGTCTCGATCCAGCGGGTGTAGACCGAGAACGGCGCGTCGCTGCCGTGCACCTCGGGCGCGAACGCCGGGTCGGTGACCACCGCGCGGTGGAACGGGATGGCGGTCGCCATGCCCTCGACCTTGAACTCCTCCAGCGCACGGGCGGCGCGCTGCAGGGCCTGCTGCCGGGTGCTGCCGGTGACGATCAGCTTGGCGAGCAGCGAGTCCCAGGCGGGGCCGATGACCGAACCGGTCTCGACGCCGGCGTCCAGGCGGACGCCCGGGCCGGACGGCGGGGCGAACAGCGACACCGTGCCCGGGGCGGGCAGGAAGTTGCGGCCCGGGTCCTCGCCGTTGATGCGGAACTCGATCGAGTGACCGCGGATCTCCGGGTCGTCGTAGCCGAGCTCCTCGCCGTCGGCGATCCGGAACATCTCGCGGACCAGGTCGATGCCGGTGACCTCCTCGGAGACCGGGTGCTCGACCTGCAGACGGGTGTTGACCTCCAGGAAGGAGATCAGGCCGTCCTGGGAGACCAGGAACTCGCAGGTGCCGGCGCCGACGTAGCCCGCCTCGCGGAGGATGGCCTTGGAGGCGCGGTACAGCTCCGCGTTCTGCTCGTCGGTCAGGAACGGCGCGGGGGCCTCCTCGACCAGCTTCTGGTGGCGGCGCTGCAGCGAGCAGTCTCGGGTGGAGACGATCACCACGTTGCCGTGCTGGTCGGCCAGGCACTGGGTCTCCACGTGCCGCGGCTTGTCCAGGTACTGCTCGACGAAGCACTCGCCGCGACCGAAGGCGGCGACCGCCTCGCGGACGGCGGACTCGTACAGCTCGGGGATCTCCTCGAGCGTGCGGGCGACCTTCAGGCCGCGGCCGCCGCCGCCGTACGCCGCCTTGATGGCGACCGGCAGGCCGTGCTCGGAGGCGAAGGCGACGACCTCGTCGGCGCCGGACACCGGCTCCGGCGTGCCGGCGACCAGCGGGGCACCGGCGCGCTGGGCGACGTGCCGCGCGGTGACCTTGTCGCCGAGGTCGCGGATGGCCTGCGGCGGCGGGCCGATCCAGATCAGACCGGCCGCGATCACGGCCTCGGCGAAGTCGGCGTTCTCGGAGAGGAAGCCGTAACCGGGGTGGACGGCGTCCGCACCCGCGTCGGCGGCCGCCTTGAGCACCTTGGCGATGTCCAGGTAGCTGGTCGCGGGGGTGTCGCCGCCGAGCGCGTAGGCCTCGTCGGCCGCGCGGACGTGCAGCGCGTCCCGATCAGGCTCGGCGTAGACGGCGACGCTGGCGATACCGGCGTCCCGACACGCCCGGGCGACGCGGACAGCGATCTCTCCGCGGTTGGCGATGAGCACCTTGCGCACTGTGGCTCCCTTCTTGAACCTCGTTGAGTCTAGGGATCTGAGGGCACTACCGGCGAGTAGTCCCTGGTGGTGAGCTAGCCCACACGGAGCGTCACCCGATTTCGTGATCACGCGACCACGCAGCGGCAGACCCCGCTGGTAGAGACGCTACGCGCCGCGGTCCGTCGCGGCGCGCAGCGGCCCCGGGCCGTCGGTGCGGGCCCGTGGCCTTCGCCACACGGAGGTCAGGCCGCCGCCGTGGCGGCCGCCGGCGCCGGCCTGGCGGTCGCCTTGGCGGTGACCTCCGCGGCGAGCTCGACCACGTCCGGACCGTACGCCCCGGGGTTGACCACCTTCAGCACCACCACGAACGTGCTGTCCGTGCCGTGCCGCCGCGCCAGCGCGCGGTGGTTGGCCGCCAGGTAGCGGACCGCCGCGTGGTTGGACGTGGAGGTCTGACCCGATATCAGGAAGACCGGCCGGTCACCCGATCCGGCGTGCACCCTGGCCAGCAGGGCGTACACCGGCACGCCCTCCTGCACCGGCCGGGTGAGCGGGAACTCCTTGTCGCCCACCGTGATCGTGAGGTCGGTGTCCCCCGCGGCGGAGGTCACCCCGGGCAGCCAGGACGCCAGGTGGGCGGCCGTCCGGTTGTTGCTGGACGGCCCGCCGAGGCAGAACTCCGCCTTGGCACCGAGCCCCTGACGCACCTGGTCGTGCGCCACGATCTCGGCCCGCGCCCCGCACTCGCGCACCAGGGCGGCGAGTTCCATCAGCGCGTACACGTCGTTGCGTGCGACGGCCGTGGAGGCGCGCGCCCCGGCGTCCCGATTGACCACCAGGAGGCACTCGGTGCCCTCCGGCATGCCGAAGAACCGCTGGGTGCGCTCCAACCGGCGCCGGCGGCGCACGGTCTGGGCGAGCCAGCCGATGCCCGCGCTGATGGCCGACGCCACCAGCCCGAGCACCACGTTGAGGACGCTGTCGGTCATGTCCCCCGCTCCTTCCGGCCGACGGCTGCGTCAGCCTATCGGGGGACGGTACGGGGCCGGGCTGGCCCGCCGCGACAGTAGTTCGCCCCCGGTTCTGTCCGATTCCGCAGGGCACTGTGCGGAGCGGACCGTTCCGCTTCGCGTCGCCGCCGGTGGAGACTGGTATGGACCATTGACGCTGCCTGCGGCTCCCCCTAACGTGACGCCCCGTCGGGCGGCGGCCGGCCGCCCTCGGCCCGGGGAGACGATGTGATGCGGACCACCACGGCGCTACGGCTCGCGACCGCGCTGGCGGCGGCCGCGGTGCTGGCGGGCTGCTCCTCCGGCGGCGGCACACCCGCGCCCGCGGCCGCGAGCGGCCCGGAGAGGTACGGCTGCCTCACCGAGGAACAGGCCGCCAAGGGTTCGGTCACCGTCGACGGGCTCGCCCCGGTGCAGGCCTACTTCCGTGACTCCGACACCGGCGGCGCGAAGACCGCCGTCGTCCTCTCGCACCAGAACGGCGGCAGCCTCTGCGACTGGATCCCCTACCTGGACGCCTTCACCAAGGCCGGCTACGCGGTGCTGCCCTACACCGCCAACGGGAACGTCTCGGACAACATCCAGCAGGCGGCCGGCTACCTGAAGACCAAGGGCATCGCCGCCCTGGTGCTGGTCGGCGCGTCCAAGGGCGGCACCGGCTCGATCGTCGCCGGCTCGCTGCCCGACCTCGCGGTGCCGCCCGCCGCGGTCGTCTCGCTCAGCTCGGCCGAGTCCTTCGGCGGCGACAGCGCGAGCAACGCCGTCAAACGGCTGACCGTCCCCGTGCTGTTCGCCGCCGAGGCGGGCGACCAGCCCTTCGCCGACTACGCGCACGGCCTGCACGACACGGCCGCCGCCAAGGACAAGCAGCTCAAGATCTACCCGGGCTCCAACCACGGCGCCCCGCTGCTCTCCGACGGCGCGATGCCCGACGTGCTGGCCTTCCTGGCCCGCACCGCGCCGCCGAAGCGCTGACGCGCGGGGGCTCAGACCCAGAGGTCGGTGATCCGCACGCCCAGGTCGGCCAGCAGGCGGCGCAGCAGCGGCAGCGACAGGCCGATCACGTTGCCCGGGTCGCCGTCGATGCCCTCCACGAACGGCGCCGACCGGCCGTCCAGGGTGAACGCCCCGGCCACGTGCAGGGGCTCGCCGGAGGCGATGTACGCGGCGACCTCCTCGTCGTCCGGGGTGCCGAAACGGACCGTGGTCGAGGCGGTCGCCGAGGACTGCCGGCCGGTCGCGGTGTCGACGACGCAGTGGCCGGTCTGCAGCACGCCCGACCGACCGCGCATCGACCGCCAGCGCTCCAGCGCCTCGGCGGCGTCCGCGGGCTTGCCGAGCGCCTGCCCGTCCAGCTCCAGCACCGAGTCGCAGCCGATCACCAGCTCGCCGTCGGACAGGCCCGCGGCCACCGTCTTGGCCTTCGCCTCGGCGAGCACCAGGGCGAGTTCGGCGGGGGTGGCGGCGGTCAGCGCGTCCTCGTCGACCCCGCTGACCCGGACCTGCGGGTCGAGGCCGGCCTGGCGGAGCAGCCCGAGCCGGGCGGGGGAGGCGGACGCGAGGACGAGGATGCGGCGATCGGTCATGCGGCCCAGCCTAGGGGCAACCGGCGAGAGCGAGGGCGCCCCCGGGCAAGCCCTGCCGGAGGGCCCTACCGCACCAGCAGCACGGCCGCGACGAAGCCGAGGACCGCCAGCAGCAGGCCGGCGCGGCGGAGCATCCGCTGCGCCCTCCGCGCTTCCGGGGAGGGCTCGTCGCGGGGGTCTGACCAGAGCACCTCACCAGCCTGCGCCGCGGCCGCGGACGGCGCCTGAGTACGCGTACTCAAACCCTCGTCCTCCGTCCGGAACCCTTGACGTGCGGGGCGGCCGGCCCTCCAATGGTCCGGACGACTTGTCGCGTCCATGATCCGTGCGGGCGGAGGACGCGGCAGCGCCACCAGGTCAGGGACTCCCCGGGTGCCCACCGGCGTCCGGCTTCCGCATGTTCCAGCCGAGGAGACGTACCGTGTCCCGTTCGTCCGTCAGATTAGAGGCCGTCCGCCCGTATGCGGTGGCCCTGTTCCGCGTCGTCGCCGGCCTGTTGTTCACGGCCCACGGCGCTGCCTCGCTGTTCGGCGTCCCGGCCGGTGGCCGGGGCGGCGCGACGGTGGAGGCGTGGTCCTGGCCCGGCTGGTACGCCGCGGTCATCCAGCTCGTCGGCGGCGCCCTGGTGCTGCTCGGGCTCGCCACCCGGGCCGCCGCCGTCGTCTGCTCCGGCTCGATGGCGTACGCCTACTTCTCCGTGCACCAGGAGCACGCGCTCTGGCCGATGCAGAACGGCGGCGAGCCGGCCGCGCTGTTCGCCTGGGTGTTCCTGCTGATCGCGGTGCTCGGCCCGGGGGCGGTGGCGCTGGACGGCCTGCTCGGCCGCCGGCCGGTCGCCACGGGCTGACCGGCCCGCCGCAGCACGCAGCACGCAGAACGGCCCGGCGCACCGCCCCGCGCAGGGGGGTGCACCGGGCCGTCCGGCGGCTCGGCTGCTAGCGGGCCCAGCCGGAGGTCCGCCAGGCGGCGGGGCCGGGGGCCGGCATGGTGCGCATCTTCCGCGCGTGGTCGCGCCACGGGGATGCCGGGCCGCCCGCCCGGCCGGCCGCCTCGGCGTCGCCCCCCCTGGGCCGGGGCCTGCGCGGCGGCGGCCCGGGATTGGACCACCGCCAGGACGGTGGCCAGCTCCTCGGGGGTCGGCTGCCCGTGCAGCACCTGGATGGGGGCCATGGGTCGATCCTCTCCCGGAACGGACTACAGCGGAATGTTGCCGTGCTTCTTCGGCGGCAGCGTCTCCCGCTTGCCGCGCAGCGCCCGCAGTCCGCGGACGACGTGCCGGCGGGTCTCGCTCGGCGCGATGACCGCGTCCACGTAGCCGCGCTCGGCGGCCAGGTACGGGTTGAGCAGGGTGTCCTCGTACTCGGCGACCAGCTCGGCGCGGCGGGCGTCGACGTCCTCGCCCGCCTTGGCGGCCTCGGACAGCTCGCGGCGGTAGACGATGTTGGCCGCGCCCTGGGCGCCCATGACGGCGATCTGGGCGGTCGGCCAGGCCAGGTTGAGGTCGGCGCCGAGGTGCTTGGAGCCCATGACGTCGTAGGCGCCGCCGAAGGCCTTGCGGGTGATCACGGTGATCAGCGGCACGGTGGCCTCGGCGTAGGCGTAGATCAGCTTGGCGCCGCGGCGGATGATGCCGTCCCACTCCTGGCCGGTACCCGGCAGGAAGCCGGGCACGTCGACGAAGGTCAGCACCGGGATGTTGAAGCTGTCGCAGGTCCGCACGAAGCGGGCGGCCTTCTCGCTGGCGTCGATGTCCAGGCAGCCGGCGAGGTCCATCGGCTGGTTGCCGACGATGCCGACCGGGTGGCCCTCGACCCGGCCGAAGCCGGTGATGATGTTGCCGGCGAACAGCGGCTGGGTCTCCAGGAACTCGCCGTCGTCCAGGACGTGCTCGATCACCTTGTGCATGTCGTACGGCTGGTTCGCCGAGTCCGGCACGATGGTGTCGAGTTCGAGGTCCTCGTCGGTGATCGAGAGGTCGGCCTGCTCGGGGTAGGCCGGCGGGTCCGAGAGGTTGTTGGAGGGCAGGTACGACAGCAGGTTCTTGACGTACTCGATCGCCTCCTTCTCGTCCGCGGCCAGGTAGTGGGCGTTGCCCGACTTGGTGTTGTGGGTGCGGGCGCCGCCCAGCTCCTCCATGCCGACGTCCTCGCCGGTGACCGTCTTGATGACGTCCGGGCCGGTGATGAACATGTGCGAGGTCTGGTCGGCCATCACCACGAAGTCGGTGATCGCGGGGGAGTACACCGCGCCGCCGGCGCAGGGGCCCATGATCAGCGAGATCTGCGGGACGACGCCCGAGGCGTGCACGTTGCGGCGGAAGATCTCGCCGTACAGGCCGAGCGAGACCACGCCCTCCTGGATCCGGGCGCCGCCGGAGTCGTTGATGCCGATGACCGGGCAGCCGGTCTTCAGCGCGAAGTCCATCACCTTGACGATCTTCTCGCCGAACACCTCGCCGAGGGAGCCGCCGAAGACGGTGAAGTCCTGCGCGAAGACGGCGACCTGACGGCCGTCGACCGTGCCGTAGCCGGTCACCACGCCGTCGCCGTACGGCCGGTTCTTCTCCTGGCCGAAGTTGGTCGAGCGGTGCCGGGCGAACTCGTCGAACTCGACGAACGAGTCCTCGTCCAGCAGCTCCACAACCCGCTCACGCGCCGTCAGCTTGCCCTTGGCGTGCTGCTTCTCGACGGCCGCGGACGAGCCGGAGTGCACCGCCTCGTCGATCCTGCGCCGCAGGTCGGCGAGTTTCCCGGCGGTGCTGTGGGGGTCGTACGGCGCCTCGGTCATTGAGGTGGCTCTCCCTGGTCCTTGGCCGCTCCCGAAGCCGACGACGGCATGAGGGCAGGGCGGCACTGCGACTACCGCCAAGTAGCGTAGCCAGCCGCGCGCGAATCGTGTTATGGCCAGCGACACAGTGTGTCGGCCCTCCCTTCTGCGGCACGATGGAACGGCCTGTGGCCGGGGCGCCCGCAGCCGCCTCCGCGCACCCCCGCCGGCACCGCGCGGGGCCCGCGCGCCCCCCTGCGCCGCGGCGGCCTCGCCGGTGCCCCGTCGGTAGGCTGGCCAGGTGACCGACGCCGAGCAGCCCGAGCCCACCCGTCCCCGCCGCAGCGGCCTGCGCGGCCTCGGCCAGGGCGCCGGACCCTCCCCCTGGACGGACCTCGAACGCCCGCCGCTGGACACCGTGGCCCTCCGTCGCGACCTGGTCGTCCCCGGCGGCCTGTGGACCTCCTTCGACGTCGTCACCGAGACCGGCTCCACCAACACCGACCTCGCCGCCCGGGCCCGCGACGGCGCCCCCGAGGGCGCCGTCCTGGTCGCCGAGGCCCAGCACGCCGGCCGCGGCCGGATGGAGCGCCGCTGGAGCGCCCCGCCGCGCTCCGGCCTCTTCCTGTCGATGCTGCTGCGGCCCACCGGCGTGCCGGTCGAGCGGTACGGCTGGCTGCCGATCCTGGTCGGCGTCGCCGCGGCCGCCACCGTCGCCAAGATCGCCGAACTCGACACCGGGCTCAAGTGGCCGAACGACCTGCAGGTCACCGTCGGCGGCGAGGAACGCAAGATCGGCGGCATCCTCACCGAACTGTCCGGCGGCGCCGTCGTCGCCGGACTCGGCATCAACGTCTCGCTGCGAGCCGAGGAACTCCCGGTGCCCACCGCGTCCTCGCTCGCCCTCGCCGGCGCCGCCGTCACCGACCGGCAGACCCTGCTGCGCGGCCTGCTGCGCGAGTTCGCCGAGCTGTACGGCGAGTGGCGGGCCGCCGCCGGCGACCCGCACGCGAGCGGACTGCTGCCCGCCTACACCGCCCGCTGCACCACGCTCGGCCGCCCGGTGCGGGTGCAGCTGCCGGGCGAGCGCGAACTCACCGGCGAGGCCGTCGCGGTGGACGGCGACGGACGGCTGGTCGTCCGCACCCCGGACGGTGCCCGCCACCCGGTCGCCGCCGGCGACGTCGTGCACGTCCGCCCGGAGCGTCCGGACTCCGCCTGATCCGGACGGATGCCCCGGATTGCGGGATTCCGTGCGAACATTCCACCTGGCAGCGGTGTGAGGCGCGCCACTACCCCCGGGTGGTCGGCCGCCCTTGACAGGCAGGACAAGAGGAAGTGCGGCGACCGCACGGGGATGGACCGGTGGCAGACGAGGAATCGGGCAACGGCAACGGCGGCCACGGCACCGGCGGGGCGGGCGAACGCACCGTCGCGCTGGACCTGGAACGGCTGATCCTCGACGCCCCGCGCAAGTACACGCCGTACCAGGCGGCCCGCGCGGCCGACGTCCCGATGGACCTCGCCACCCGGTTCTGGCGGGCGATGGGCTTCCCCGACATCGGCCAGTCCCGGGCGCTCACCGACAACGACGTGATCGCCCTGCGCCGCCTCGCCGGCCTCATCGAGTCCGGGCTGCTCAGCGAGCCGATGGCGATCCAGGTCGCCCGCTCCACCGGCCAGACCACCGCCCGGCTCGCCGGCTGGCAGATGGACACCTTCCTGGAGAACCTCACCCAGGCCGTCGAGCCCGGCCTCACCCGCGCCGAGGTCGCCTACCCGCTCACCGAGCTGCTGCTGCCCGAGCTGGAGCAGTTCCTGGTGTACGTCTGGCGCCGCCAGCTCGCCGCCGTCACCGGCCGCGTGGTGCACGCCGCCGAGGACAACGAGATCACCAGCGGCCGGCTCGCCGTCGGTTTCGCCGACCTGGTCGGCTTCACCCGGCTCTCCCGCCGACTGGAGGAGGAGGAGCTCGGCTCGCTCGTCGAGACCTTCGAGACCACCTGCTCCGACCTCATCGCCGGCCAGGGCGGCCGGGTGGTCAAGACGCTCGGCGACGAGATCCTCTACGTCACCGAGGACCCGGCGGTCGCCGCCGAGATCGCCCTCTGCCTGGTGGAGACGCTCGCCAAGGAGGACACCATGCCCGCGCTGCGGGTCGGCATGGCCTTCGGCACCGTCACCTCCCGGATGGGCGACGTCTTCGGCACCACCGTCAACCTGGCCAGCCGGCTCACCTCCATCGCCCCGCGGGACGCCGTGCTCGTCGACGGCGAGTTCGCCACCGCGCTGGAGCAGACCGGCGCCGTCCCGCCGTACGTGCCGGACGACCCGGCGGGCCGGCAGGCCGAGGGCGGCTTCCCCTTCCACCTGCAGCCGATGTGGCGGCGCCCGGTGCGCGGCCTCGGCCTGGTCGAGCCCTGGCTGCTCACCCGGAGCCACGACCCGGAGTGACCGCGGGCCGCCGCGTGCCGCGAACCCCCGCGACTTCACCTTGACAAATCGGGCAATGCCTTACCAAATCGCCATAATCTTGGTCCAGGATGGATGCGCACCAGGGCGGACCAAGGGACGAGGCGATCCGGTTGAGCGGTGAGGCGGACAGCGCGGCGGACGGAGCCGGCCGACCCCCTGCCACCCCGGACGCGCGCCTGCGCGCGGTCGTCGAACTCGCCCACGACATGGCCGGGGCGCTGACCCCGCTGGAGGCCGTCCGGGCCGCCGCCGTCCGCGCCACCGCCGCGCTGGGGGCCACCATGGCCGCCGTCTCGGTCTGGGACCGCGAGTCCGGCCGGCTCCGGGTGCTCGCCAACTACGGCGAACTCGCCGCCGGCGAGGAGGAGTTCCCCGAGGACGAGTCCTACCCGGTGGCCGACTTCCCGGAGATCGTCACCTACCTCGACGAACACTGGACGACCGGCCGGCTGCCCCGCGCCTGGGTGCAGACCGCCGAGGACACCGACCCCGGCCCGGCACCGGACCACCCGGCCGCCGGCGCCTTCTGCCTGCAGCGCGCCGCCGGACTGCGCCGGCGCGGTCGCGAGTGCTGCCTGGTCGCCCCGATCGTCCTGCACGGCCAGGCCTGGGGCGAGCTCTACCTCGCCCGCCGCGCCGGACTGCCGGTCTTCGACGAGGCCGACGTCGACTACGCCACCCTGCTCGCCGCTCAGATCTCCGCCGGCCTCTCGCAGACCGAACGCCTCGCCGACCTGCGCCGGCTCGCCTTCACCGACCCGCTCACCGGCCTCGCCAACCGCCGCGCCGTCGACGCCCGGCTGGAGAGCGCCCTGCAGGCCCACAACCGCGACAACACCGTCGTCAGCCTGGTCGTCTGCGACGTCAACGGCCTCAAACGGGTCAACGACCAGCTCGGCCACGAGATGGGCGACCGCCTGCTGGAACGGTTCGCCCACCAGCTCTCGCTCTGCGCCGCCAAACTGCCCGGCAGCCTCGCCGCCCGGCTCGGCGGCGACGAGTTCTGCCTGCTCGTCGAGGGCCAGAAGGCCGACGAGGTGGTGGCCGTCGCCGAGGACCTCTGCGCCCGCGCCCTGCAACTCACCGAGGGCGAGGGCGTCGCCTGCGGCGTCGCCTCCACCGGCGACTCCATCGGCCCGGTCTCCACCGCCGACCGGCTGTTCCGGCTCGCCGACGCCGCCCAGTACCGCGCCAAGGCATCCCGGGCCGCCCACCCCGTGGTGGCCGGCCGCAGCCACGGCCCCGGCTTCTCGCCCGACCCGACCGTGCTGCTCGCCGACGGCACCGACCCGCACCACCGGGCCGACGGCCGCCGCGGCGGCCCCGGCCAGCGCGGCAACGGCGACCGCCGGCGCGTCCGCGGCGCCGGCCGCAGCGCCGACCCCGGCCAACTGCTCACCACCGTGCTCGCCGCGCTCGACCAGAACGAGGTCCACCGCACCAGCCACCCCGCCGACACCCTGGCCCGGCTGGTCACCGTCGCCGAGACCTCCGCCCGGCTGCTCGACGCCGTCGCCTGGTGGGTCTCCTACGTGCCGCCGGGCTCGCACCTGATGCGCACCGCGCAGCACGCCGTGTACCGGATGACCAGCGGCCCGAGCAGCTCCGGCGCCGCCACCCAGCGCGCCCAGATCGAGGCCCCGGACGCCGTGTTCGACCTGCGGCACTACCCGCTCACCCGGCGGGCGGCCCGCGGCGGCGGCTTCGCCCTGCGGGCCGGTGCCGCGGGCAACGACCCGTCCGAGGAGGCCGTGATGGTGGTCAGCGGCTACAAGGGGATGGTCGCCGCGGGCGGCCCCAACGCGGCCGGCGGCTGGCTGGTCGAACTCTTCGCCGACGACACCACCCTGCCGCTCGGCCAGATCGCCGCCGCCCTGCGCTCCCTGGTCGCCGTCGCCCTCTCCGGCCCGACCTCCCCACCGCCGGACTAGCGCCGCTTTCGAAGGCGCACGGGGCAGCCCCCACGCGCCCCTGGTGGTGCACCCGCGCCGCCGGATTCGCGCCCAGGGGAGTGGAACCGCTGCGGCGGGGCATCCGACGGGGTGGCTGCGACGAGCCCGCACGGGGTACGTCACAGCTGGGCCACAGGGCCCGTCCGGGGGCTGTGCCCCGCGGGCCGCGGCTGCGACAGTGGCCGGACAGCATCGGGGGACCTGGGAGGGACCATGCGCACCAAGTTGGCGGGGGCACTGCTCGCACTGGCACTGGCGGTCGGCGGTTCGGCGCTGGCCGGCGGCGAGGCCGCGGCGGCGAGGCCCCGCACCGCACCCGCGGTGGCCGTTCAGCAGGCCCCGGCCCAGGCGCCCGCCCAGGCCCCGGCCCGGGCCCGCGCGCTCGGGCAGGCGGCGGCGCCCGCCCTCGCCCCGGCGGCGTCCAAGCAGAAGACCAAGGTGGCGAAGTCCAAGTCCAAGTCGAAGAAGAAGAAGAGCTTCTTCGGCACGGTCGCCGGCATCGTGATCGGCGTGGTGATCCTCGGCATCGTGCTGATCGTCATCGTCGTCGTGGTGATGGCGATGCGCCGCAGGAACTGACGGAGCGCCGGGTGGCGGCCCGTCAGCCGGCCGCCACCCGCTCCGCCCCGGCGTACACGTTGGCGCTCTCGCCGCGCAGGAAGCCCACCAGGGTGAGGCCCAGCTCCTCGGCGAGATCGACCGCGAGCGAGGACGGCGCCGAGACCGCGGCCAGCAGCGGCACGCCCGCCAGCGCCGCCTTCTGGGTCAGCTCGAACGAGGCCCGCCCGCTCACCAGCAGCACGTGCCCGGCGAGCGGCAGCCGGCCCTCCCGCAGGGCCCAGCCGATCACCTTGTCCACCGCGTTGTGCCGCCCGACGTCCTCGCGGGCGCAGAGCAGCCTGCCGTCCGCGTCGAACAGCCCGGCCGCGTGCAGCCCGCCGGTGGAGTCGAACGCCCGCTGCGCCGCGCGGAGCCGCTCCGGCAGGGCGTAGAGCAGGGCGGGGGAGACCCGCAGGGCGTCCCGGTCGACCGGCCAGCGGCTGTGCGTGCGCACCGCCTCGACGGTGTCCCGGCCGCAGAGCCCGCAGGCGCTGGTGGTGAGCAGGTTGCGGTGCCCGGAGAGCGGCGCCGCGTCGCCGCGCACCGTCGCGTCCACCACGTTGTAGCTGTTGACGCCCTCGTCGTCGGTGCCCGCGCAGTAGCGCAGCGCGGCCAGCTGCTCGGTGCGGTGGACGACGCCCTCGCCGACCAGGAAGCCCGCGACCAGGTCGAAGTCGTGGCCGGGGGTGCGCATGGTGACGGTCAGCGGCTCGCCGCCGAGCCGTATCTCCAGCGGCTCCTCGGCCGCCAGCGCGTCCGGGCGCACGCCCGTCTCGCTGCCGCGCAGCCGGACCACCCGGCGCCGTACCGTCGCCCGTGCCATCGACCCTCCGCATGCCGTGTCCGCTGTGCCCAGCCTGCGGCACCGCCCCGTCCTGACGGAAATCCTGGCCGCGGTCGGTCCCCGGCGGCCGCAGAACGCGTCCCGGCCAGCGGTTGTCAGATTCCCATTCACCTGATCTCATTGTGCATATGGATATGCACGGTGCTGTGGCCCCCGACGCGCCACTGGTCCAGGTCGGCAAGGCCGACGTCACTGCCGAGGACGTCCTCGCCGTCGCCCGCGGCAACGCCCGGGTCGAGATCGGCCCGGACGCGCTCGCCGAGATGGCCGGCGCCCGCGCCCGGATCGACGCGCTCGCCGCCGAGCCGCGCCCGGTCTACGGCGTCTCCACCGGCTTCGGCGCCCTCGCCGTCCGGCACATCAGCCCCGAGCTGCGCGCCCAGCTGCAGCGCTCCCTGGTGCGCTCGCACGCCGCCGGCATGGGCCCGGTGGTCGAGCGCGAGGTCGTCCGCGCCCTGGTCTTCCTGCGCATGAAGACCCTCGCCTCCGGCCGCACCGGCGTCCGCCCGCTGGTCGCCGAGACCATGGCCGCCCTGCTCAACGCCGGCATCACCCCCGCCGTCCGCGAGTTCGGCTCGCTCGGCTGCTCCGGCGACCTCGCCCCGCTCTCGCACTGCGCCCTGGTGCTGATGGGCGAGGGCACCGCCTTCGGCCCCGACGGCGTCGAGAAGGACGCCGCCGAGCTGCTCGCCGCCGCCGGCATCGAGCCGGTCGAGCTGCTGGAGAAGGAGGGCCTCGCCCTCATCAACGGCACCGACGGCATGCTCGGCATGCTGGTCATGGCCATCGCCGACCTGCAGAAGCTCTTCACCACCGCGGACATCACCGCCGCGATGAGCCTGGAGGCGCTGCTCGGCACCGACAAGGTGCTCGCCCCCGAGCTGCACGCCCCGATCCGCCCGCACCCCGGCCAGGCGCTCTCCGCCGCCAACATGCTGGCCGTGCTCAAGGGCTCCGGCCTGACCGGCCACCACCAGGACGACGCGCCGCGCGTCCAGGACGCCTACTCGATCCGCTGCGCCCCGCAGGTCGCCGGCGCCGGCCGCGACACCGTCGCGCACGCCCGTACCGTCGCCGAGCGCGAGCTCGCCGCCTCCGTCGACAACCCGGTGGTGCTGCCGGACGGCCGGGTCGAGTCCAACGGCAACTTCCACGGCGCCCCGGTCGCGTACGTGCTGGACTTCCTCGCCATCGCCGCCGCGGACCTCGGCTCGATCTCCGAGCGCCGCACCGACCGGCTGCTCGACAAGGCGCGCTCGCACGGCCTGCCGGCCTTCCTCGCCGACGACCCGGGCGTGGACTCCGGCCTGATGATCGCCCAGTACACCCAGGCCGCCCTGGTCAGCGAGAACAAGCGGCTCGCCGTCCCGGCCTCGGTGGACTCCATCCCGTCCTCCGCGATGCAGGAGGACCACGTGTCGATGGGCTGGTCGGCCGCGCGCAAGCTGCGCCAGGCGGTCGCCAACCTGACCCGGGTGCTGGCCGTGGAGCTGGTCGCCGCCGGCCGGGCGCTGGAGATCCGTGCCGAGGGCGGCAGCGGCCCGATCGCCCCGGCCACCGCCGCCGCGATCGCCGCGGCCCGCGAGGCCGGCGTCGGCGGCCCCGGCCGGGACCGCTTCCTCTCGCCCGACCTGGAGGCCGCCGCGGCGCTGGTCGCCTCCGGCGCGCTGGTCACCGCGGTCGAGCGGGTCACCGGCCCGCTGGGCTGACGTCCCGGCGGGACGGCCGGGCTCAGTACCGGTCGTCCCGCCGCCGCTCCCGGCTCCGGCCGGCCCGCGCGGAGGAGATGTTGATGCCGACGATGCCCGCCCAGCAGACGATCAGGCCGGGCAGCCGGGCGCTCTCGGCGGCGATCGCGGACAGCGGGATGCCCATCACCAGCGAGAGCACCTGCACCTTGAACTGGGGGTTCCCGGTCCGCCGCACCGGCTCGGCGGCACCGAGGCGCTCGGTCACGCGCTGCTCGACCCGGGCGTCCAACCGCTCGTCCAGGCGGGCGAGGAAGGAGGCGACGATCTCCGCCTCGTACTCCTTGCCGAGCTCCTTGCGGGTCTGCACGGCGGCGTCGAGGTCGCGCGCGAGGTCGTCCTTGGAGAGGTCCATGGCCCCAGCCTGGCCGCGTCGGTGGGCCGCGGTCCACCGCCGGAGCGCGATCTCGGGGACGGGTCAGGGCCGTCTCGGGGTGACCCCGGGGGCGACCCCGAGCCCGACCCCGCCCCCGGTACCGGCCGCGCGGGCCGTCCCGACCCGCGAAACACCGTTGCCCGCATGCCAGGACTGCGCGACAGTCGTCCCAGCCGCCGCCGCCAACGGTGCGCAGCGCTCACGAGCTCGGAGGAACCGCCGATGACAGCCCTGGACGAGACCGGCACCGCGGGCCCTTCCGCCCGACTCCTCCAGCTGTTCGAGGGCCACCGGCTCACCCCGACCCAGCGCCGGATCGCGCACTCCCTCGTCCGGCACGCCACCGAGGCGCCGTTCCTGTCCAGCGTGGAGGTCGCCGAGCTGGCCGGCGTCAGCCAGCCGTCGGTGACCCGCTTCGCGGTCGCGCTCGGCTACGACGGCTACCCGGCGCTGCGCAAGCAGCTGCGCGAACTCGGCGCGGGGGAGTCCGCGCCGTCCGCGGAGACCCCCGCGGACGCCGTCCGCAACGAGCACCAGCTGGCGGTGCTGGCCGAGATCGAGCACCTGCGCCACCTCGCCGAGCTGCTCGCCGACCCGGAGCCGATCGTCCGTGCCGCCCGACTGCTCGCCGCCTCCCGGCCGCTGCCGGTGCTCGGCCTGCGGGCCGCCTCGGCCCAGGCGCACGGCTTCGCCTACTTCGCCGCCAAGGTGCACCCGGACGTCCGGCTGCTGGACGAGGGCGGCTCGATGCTGGCCGACCGGATCGAGCAGGCCGCCTCGGCCGGTGCCACCGCGCTGGCCTGCTTCGCCCTGCCCCGCTATCCGCGGGAGCTGATGGACGCCCTGATCACCGCCCGGGAGTGCGGGCTGACGGTGGTGACGGTCGCCGACAGCGCCTTCGCGCCGGTCGCCAAGCTCTCCGACCTGATGCTGCCCGCCGCGGTCGGCACCGGCCTGGTCTTCGACACCGCCTGCGCGCCGATGATGCTCGGCCGGGTGCTGCTGCAGACCATGTGCGACGAGATCCCCGGCGCCGAGGCCCGGCTGGAGGCCATCGAGCAGTCGGCGACCGCCCGCGGGCTGTTCCTGGAGTAGCCCGCCGTCCGTCCGGCGCGCCGCTGCCCGCCTCCCGGCGTGCGGAGCCGGTGCACGGGGGCACCCGGCGGCGCGCGGGGTGCAACTGTGCGCGTTTCGACGGGTTGGCGCCCGCCCAGGAGCGGGCATCCCCCAGACAGGGCCCGGCCGCGGGCCGGACGGGGGTGAACGGGATGCGGGTGATCCACCAGATGAGACCGACCGCTCGGCTGGCCGACGGGGCCGACGAGTGGTCCTGTCCGACCTGCGGGCGGCGGATCGTGCTGCGCCGTCCGCCGGACCCGGGCATCACCGTGCTGGACGCCGGCGACGAGTCCGCCGTGCACATCGGGATCACCGAGCCGACCGCCGCCGAGCGGGCCGCCGCGGAGGCGGCCGAGCGGTACGGGCTGGGTCCGGTCCAGGAGATCCCGCGTCCGCCGGCCCGTGGGCCGCGGGACGCCCGGGAGGCGGAGCAGGGTGCGGCCGGCCGGGAGCCGGCCGTCGACGCCCGGGACCGCGCCTGGCTGGCCGAGATCGGCATCGACTGGGAGGGCGGCGCGGCCGCCTGAGCCGGTCGGGGGCGGCGGCGGGAATAGCCGCCGCCGCGGGTTCGTTCAGCCGCATGTAGTTGAAAGCTGAACGATCTGGAGAGTGAGCGCCATGCAGTTCGGGATCTTCACCGTGGGTGACGTCACCGAGGACCCGACCACCGGCCGGACGCCGACCGAGCACGAGCGGATCAAGGCCATGGTGGCGATCGCGCAGAAGGCCGAGGAGGTGGGCCTGGACGTCTTCGCGACCGGCGAGCACCACAACCCGCCGTTCGTGCCGTCCTCGCCGACCACCATGCTCGGCCACATCGCGGCCCGCACCGACCGGCTGATCCTCTCCACCTCGACCACGCTGATCACCACCAACGACCCGGTGAAGATCGCCGAGGACTTCGCGATGCTCCAGCACCTGGCCGACGGCCGGGTCGACCTGATGCTCGGCCGCGGCAACACCGGCCCGGTGTACCCGTGGTTCGGCCAGGACATCCGCCAGGGCATCCCGCTCGCGATCGAGAACTACGCGCTGCTGCACAAGCTGTGGCGCGAGGACGTGGTCGACTGGCAGGGCCGCTTCCGCACCCCGCTGCAGGGCTTCACCTCGACCCCGCGCCCGCTGGACGGCGTCCCGCCGTTCGTCTGGCACGGCTCGATCCGCAGCCCCGAGATCGCCGAGCAGGCCGCCTACTACGGTGACGGCTTCTTCGCCAACAACATCTTCTGGCCGAAGGAGCACTTCCAGCGCCTGGTCAACCTCTACCGCGAGCGGTACGCGCACTACGGCCACGGCACCCCGGAGCAGGCCGTCGTCGGCCTCGGCGGGCAGGTCTTCCTGCGCCGCAACTCGCAGGACGCGGTGCGCGAGTTCCGCCCGTACTT
Source organism: Kitasatospora arboriphila (assembly GCF_039528095.1). NCBI lineage: Bacteria > Bacillati > Actinomycetota > Actinomycetes > Kitasatosporales > Streptomycetaceae > Kitasatospora > Kitasatospora arboriphila. Next base: position 58,168 of record NZ_BAAALD010000005.1, on the reverse strand, counting down.
CGACAACGCCCCGGTCTACGGGCACGGCCCGTCGCTGGAGGAGTTCACCGAGCAGACCCCGCTGACCGTCGGCAGCCCGCAGGAGGTCGTCGACAAGACGCTCACCTTCCGCGAGTCCTTCGGCGACTACCAGCGCCAGCTCTTCCTGGTCGACCACGCCGGCCTGCCGCTGAAGACGGTGCTGGAGCAGCTGGACCTGCTCGGCGAAGAGGTGATCCCGGTGCTGCGCAAGGAGTTCGCCTCCGGCCGCCCGGCCGGCGTGCCGGACGCCCCCACCCACGCCTCGCTGCTCGCCCGGCGGGACGCCGCCGACGCGACCGCCGACAACACCCCCGAGGAGGTCCGATGACCGCCCCGCTCAAGCTGGTCGCCGTGTCGGCCGGCCTGTCCGTGCCCTCGTCCACCCGGCTGCTCGCCGACCGCCTGGCCGGCGCCGTCCGGACGGCGCTGGAGGGCCGGCGGGAGGTCGAGGTCGAGGTGGTCGAACTGCGCGGCCTCGCCCGGCCGATTGCCGACCACCTGGTGACCGGCTTCCCCGGCCCGGAGCTGCGGGCCGCCCTGGAGTCGGTGGAGGCCGCGGACGGCCTGATCGCGGTCACGCCGGTCTTCAGCGCCTCGTACAGCGGCCTGTTCAAGTCCTTCTTCGACGTGCTCGACCGGGAGGCGCTGACCGGCACCCCGGTGCTGATCGCCGCCACCGGCGGCACCGCCCGGCACTCGCTGGCCCTGGAGCACGCCGTGCGGCCGCTCTTCGCCCACCTGCGGGCGGTCGTGGTGCCGACCGCGGTGTTCGCCGCCTCCGAGGACTGGGGCCCCGGCGGCGACGCCGAGGGGCTCGGCCCGAGGATCGCCCGGGCCGGCGGGGAACTCGCCGACCTGCTCGCGGGACGCCCGCCCCGGCCCCGGACGGGGCCCGAGGTGGTGCCCTTCGAGCAGCAGCTGGCGGCCCTGCGCGCGGGCTGACGGCACGCTCCACGGCGGGCGGCGGGACCGGACGGTCCCGCCGCCCGCCGTCGTGTTCCGGGGGGCGCGCCGCCGCGCGGGGCGGCACGGATCCTGGTCCGATTGGTGCTGAGGTCTGGCTTCCGAGTGAATGACTGGATATATTCAGTCTCGGTAAGCCTGAATGAATTCATCCGCAAGGAGGCCGGAGGCATGGTGGACCAGGTGAGCGGCCCGCGCGAGGTGCGCGCGGCACGGGGGACGCAGCTGACCGCACAGGGCTGGCAGCAGGAGGCCGCCCTGCGGATGCTCATGAACAACCTCGACCCGGAGGTCGCCGAGCACCCGTCGAAGCTCGTCGTCTACGGCGGCACCGGCAAGGCGGCCCGCGACTGGCGCTCGTACGACGCCATGGTCCGCACTCTGCAGAACCTCAAGCAGGACGAGACCATGCTGGTGCAGTCCGGCCGGCCGGTCGGCGTCATGCAGACCCACGAGTGGGCGCCGCGCGTCCTGATCGCCAACTCCAACCTGGTCGGCGACTGGGCGAACTGGGAGGAGTTCCGGCGCCTGGAGTCGCTCGGCCTCACCATGTACGGCCAGATGACCGCCGGCTCCTGGATCTACATCGGCACCCAGGGCATCCTCCAGGGCACCTACGAGACCTTCGCGGCCGTCGCCGACAAGAAGTTCAACGGCACCCTCGAAGGCACCATCACCCTCACCGCCGGCCTCGGCGGCATGGGCGGCGCCCAGCCGCTCGCCGTCACCATGAACGGCGGCGTCGCGATCTGCATCGACTGCGACCCCTCCCGGATCGCCCGTCGGATCGAGCACCGCTACCTGGACGTGGAGGCATCGAGCCTCGCCCACGCCCTCGAACTCGCCACCGCCGCCCGGGACAAGAAGCAGCCGCTCTCCATCGGCCTGCTCGGCAACGCCGCCGAGCTCGTCCCGCAGCTGCTCGCGATGGACGCCCCGATCGACATCGTCACCGACCAGACCAGCGCCCACGACCCGCTGAGCTACCTGCCGATCGGCGTCGCCTTCGACGACATGGCCACCTACGCCGCCGAGAAGCCCGCCGAGTTCACCGAGCGCTCGCGCGAGTCGATGGCCAAGCACGTCGAGGCCATGGTCGGCTTCCAGGACCGCGGCGCCGAGGTCTTCGACTACGGCAACTCGATCCGCGGCGAGGCCCAGCTCGCCGGCTACGACCGGGCGTTCGCCTTCCCCGGCTTCGTCCCGGCGTACATCCGCCCGCTGTTCTGCGAGGGCAAGGGCCCGTTCCGCTGGGCCGCGCTCTCCGGCGACCCGCAGGACATCGCCAAGACCGACAAGGCCGTCCTCGACCTCTTCCCGGAGAACGAGTCGCTGCACCGCTGGATCAAGATGGCCCAGGAGAAGGTCCACTTCCAGGGCCTCCCGGCGCGCATCTGCTGGCTCGGCTACGGCGAGCGCGACAAGGCCGGCGAGCGCTTCAACGACATGGTCGCCTCCGGCGAGCTGTCCGCGCCGATCGTCATCGGCCGCGACCACCTCGACTGCGGCTCCGTCGCCTCCCCCTACCGCGAGACCGAGTCCATGCTCGACGGCTCCGACGCCATCGCCGACTGGCCGCTGCTCAACGCCATGGTCAACGTCGCCTCCGGCGCCTCCTGGGTCTCCATCCACCACGGCGGCGGCGTCGGCATCGGCCGCTCGATCCACGCCGGCCAGGTCACCGTCGCCGACGGCACCGCCCTCGCCGGCGAGAAGATCCGCCGGGTGCTCACCAACGACCCGGGCATGGGCGTCATCCGGCACGTCGACGCCGGCTACGACCGCGCCGTCGAGGTCGCCGGCGAGCGGGGCGTGCGCGTCCCCATGGGCGAGCTGTGACCGACACCTTCCAGCGGATGTGGGCGGAGCTGCTCCCCGTGGGCCGCTCCGCCTCGTCCGGCGGCTACCGCCGCTTCGCCTGGAACTCCGCCGACGCCGAATGCCGGGCCTGGTTCGAGCAGCAGGCCCGCGACCGCGGCCTGCACCACGAACTCGACCACAACGGCAACCAGTGGGCCTGGCTGGGCGATCCGCACGGCGAGGGCGCCGTGGTCACCGGCTCGCACCTGGACTCCGTACCGGACGGCGGCGCCTTCGACGGCCCGCTCGGCGTGGTCTCCGCCTTCGCCGCCCTGGACGAACTCCGCTCCCGCGGCGCCCGGTTCACCAAGCCGCTGGCGATCGTCAACTTCGGGGACGAGGAGGGTGCCCGGTTCGGCGTCGCCTGCATCGGCTCCCGGCTCACCGCCGGCGTCCTCTCCAAGGAGCAGGCGCACGGCCTGCGCGACGCCGACGGCATCCGGCTGCCCGACGCCATGGAGAAGGCCGGGTACGACCCCGACGCCATCGGCGCCGACCGCGAACGGCTCGCCCGCATCGGCGCGTTCGTCGAACTCCACGTCGAGCAGGGCCGCTACCTCGCCGAGGGGCAGAGCGTCGGCGTCGCCAGCGCGATCTGGCCGCACGGCCGCTGGCGGTTCGACTTCCACGGCGAGGCCAACCACGCCGGCACCACCCGCATCGAGGACCGCCGCGACCCGATGCTCACCTACGCCAACACCGTGCTCGCCGCCCGGAAGAAGGCGAAGCTGGCCGGCGCCCTCGCCACCTTCGGCAAGGTCGCCGTCGAGCCCAACGGCACCAACGCCATCGCCTCCCTCGTCCGCGGCTGGCTCGACTCCCGCGCCGCCGACGAGGCCACCCTCGACGAGGTCGTGGAGGAGATCCGGCGGGCCGCGTACGAGCGCGGCGAGCGCGACGGCGTCCGGGTCGAGCTGACCCGCGAGTCGTACACGCCCGTCGTCGACTTCGACGGCCCGCTGCGCGACCGGCTCGCCCGCGTCATCGGCCGCGCCGACGGACACCCCGTCCCGGTGCTGCCCACCGGCGCGGGACACGACGCCGGAATCCTGGCATCGGCCATTCCGACCGCCATGCTGTTCGTACGTAACCCGAGCGGAGTCTCGCACTCCCCGGCGGAGCACGCCGAGGAGGACGACTGCCTCGCGGGTGTGGCCGCGCTCGCCGACGTACTGGAGGACCTCGCATGTCAGGGCTGACGTACTGGGCGGAGCACGCCTGGCTGCCGCACGTCAGCGGCACCGTCGTCGAGAAGGACGTGCTGATCACCGTCGGGCCCGGCGGGCGGATCGGCCACGTCACCCCCGACAGCGGGCCCTGCCCGCCCGGTGCCGTCCGGCTCGGCGGCCTGCTGCTCCCCGGTCAGGCCAACGCGCACTCGCACGCCTTCCACCGGGCGCTGCGCGGCAACGTCCAGGTCGGCTCCGGCACCTTCTGGACCTGGCGGGACACCATGTACCGCTTCGCCGGCGCCCTCGACCCCGACAGCTACCTCGACCTCGCCACCGCCGTCTACGCCGAGATGGCCCTCGCCGGCATCACCGCCGTCGGCGAGTTCCACTACCTGCACCACGCCCCCGGCGGCAGCCGCTACGAGGACCCCAACGCGATGGGCCTCGCCCTCGTCGAGGCGGCGAACCGGGCCGGCATCCGGATCACCCTGCTCGACACCTGCTACCTCTCCTCCGGCTTCGGCGAAGAGGTCACCAAGCCGCAGCTGCGCTTCAGCGACGGCGACGCCGACGCCTGGGCCGCCCGCGCGGACGCCCTCAAGCCCACCGAGCACGCGAGGATCGGCGCCGCCGTCCACTCCGTCCGCGCGGTGCCCGCCGACCAGCTGGCCACCGTCGCCCACTGGGCCGCCATGCGGAAGGCCCCGCTGCACGTCCACCTCTCCGAGCAGACCGCGGAGAACGACGCCTGCCTCACCGCCCACGGCGTCACCCCCACCCGGCTGCTCGCCGACCACGGCGTGCTCGGCCCCCGGACCTCCGCGGTGCACGCCACCCACCTCACCGACGAGGACATCCGGCTGCTCGGCGACTCCGGCACCACCATCTGCATGTGCCCCACCACCGAACGGGACCTCGCGGACGGCATCGGCCCGGCCCGCCGCCTGGCGAACTCCGGCTGCCCGGTCAGCCTCGGCAGCGACAGCCACGCGATCATCGACCCCTTCGAGGAGGCGCGGGCCCTGGAGCTGAACGAACGGCTCCGCACCCGCACCCGCGGACACTGGACGGCACACGCCCTGCTCCGCGCCGGCACCGAGGACGGCCACGCCTCCCTCGGCTGGCCCGAGGCCGGCCGGATCGAGGCCGGCGCACTCGCCGACTTCACCGCCGTCGCCCTGGACAGCGTCCGCACCGCGGGGCCCGGGCCGCAGCTCGGGGCGGAGACCGCGGTGTTCGCGGCCACCGCGGCGGACGTCCGCCACGTGGTCGTCGGCGGCCGCCACATCGTCAAGGACGGCGTCCACCAGCTCGTCCAGGACGTCCCCACCGCCCTCCGCAACGCCATCACCTCCCTCGGGACGTAGGCACTCGGCCCGAGGGGCAGCGACCCCGGGGGCGCGGGAACTGCGCAGTCCGGGAGCGGGCATCGAGACGGAACAGGGTGACCTCGGTTCGTCCGTGAGCCGCATCCGGACCGCGCGGTTCTCCCCCGGCCCGGCGGCCGGGAGGTGCCCCCACGCGCCCCCACCGGCGTTCCCCACCGTGAAAGGACAACGTTGAGCACCCTCATCACCGGCATCGGCAGTCTGGTCACCAACGACCCCGGGCTCGGCGCGGGCCCGCTGGGGCTGGTCGAGGACGCGGCCGTCGTGGTGGACGGCGACCGCATCGCCTGGGTCGGACCGGCGGCCGCCGCCCCCGCCGCGGACGACCGCTTCGACGCGGCCGGCCGCGCCCTGCTCCCCGGCTTCGTCGACTCGCACTCCCACCTGGTCTTCGCCGGCGACCGCACCGCCGAGTTCAACGCCCGGATGTCCGGCCGGTCCTACTCGGCCGGCGGCATCCGGACGACCGTGGCCGCCACCCGGGCCGCCTCCGACGCGGAGCTGGACGCCAACCTCGCCCGCTTCCTGCGCGAGGCGCTGCGCCAGGGCACCACCACGGTGGAGTGCAAGTCCGGTTACGGCCTGACCGTCGAGGACGAGGCGCGGGCGCTGCGGATCGCCGCCAGGCACACCCCGGAGACCACCTACCTCGGCGCGCACGTGGTGGCGCCCGAGTTCGCGGACGACCCGGCCGGCTACGTGGAGCTGGTGACCGGCGAGATGCTGGACGCCTGCGCCCCGCACGCCAAGTGGGTGGACGTCTTCTGCGAGCGCGGCGCCTTCGACGGCGACCAGGCACGCGCCGTCCTCACCGCGGGCGCGGCCCGCGGCCTGGTGCCGCGGGTGCACGCCAACCAGCTGTCGTACGGCCCGGGCGTGCAGCTCGCCGTGGAGCTGGGGGCGGCGTCCGCCGACCACTGCACCCACCTGACCGACGAGGACGTGGCGGCCCTGGCCGGCTCCCGGACCGTGGCGACGCTGCTGCCCGGTGCCGAGTTCTCCACCCGCGCCGAGTACCCGAACGCCCGCAGGCTGCTGGACGCGGGCGCCGCGGTGGCGCTCTCCACCGACTGCAACCCGGGGTCGAGCTTCACCAGCTCGATGGCCTTCTGCATCGCGGTCGCGGTGCGCGAAATGGGGATGACCCCGGACGAGGCGGTGTTCGCGGCCACCGCCACCGGCGCCCGGGCGCTGCGCCGGACGGACGTCGGCACCGTCACCGTGGGCGCCCGCGCGGACCTGCTGCTGCTGGACGCCCCCTCGCACGTGCACCTGGCCTACCGCCCGGGTGTGCCGCTGACGGCGGCGGTGTGGCGCAACGGCGTGCGCGAGGTCTGAGGCCCGCGGGGTCACCGGTACCCCGGCGGGACGGAAAGGGAGGGCGCGATCCGCGCCCTCCCTCGTTCCGTGCAGGGTTGTGCCCTGGGCGGGTCCATTTTTTCCGGTTCGCCCCGCCCGGGACAACCGCCGACCGGGGGGATTCCGCACCCGGTGCACCCCGCCGGTCGGCGGGTACGGCAGCGGCCCGGCACGGATGGTCCGTGCCGGGCCGCTGCGTCGCGCCGGGTGCGTCAGTGCACGTCGCCCATGAGGCGGACGACCTTCTTGCGGTACATCGCGAGGCCGAGGCCGGCGACGATCGCGGCCACGCCCTGGACGGCGAAGTACCAGGTGGTGCCGGTGGCGTCGCCCAGCACCAGCTGGACGATGGCGGCCACGCAGTCACCGGCGGTGACGGCGAGGAACCAGACGCCCATCATCTGGCTGGCGTACTTCGCCGGGGCCAGCTTGGTGGTGACGGAGAGGCCGACGGGGGAGAGGGTCAGCTCGCCGACCGTCTGGACCAGGTAGACCACGGCCAGCCACAGCGGGGTGACCTTGACGCCGCCCGCGGCGGCGGCCATCGCCAGCATCATGACCAGGAAGGAGGCGCCGATCATCAGCAGGCCGATGGCGAACTTCATGGTGGTGCTGGGGTTCTTGCCGCGGCGCGAGAGCGCCACCCAGAGCCAGGCGAAGACCGGGGCCAGCGCCATGATGTAGAGCGGGTTCAGCGACTGGAACCAGCTGGACGGGAACGCGAACCCGAACAGCGTGGAGGCGGTGCTGTCGTCGGCGAAGACGCTCAGGGTGGAGCCGGACTGGTCGTAGATCATCCAGAACACGGCGGCGGCCACGAAGAACCAGATGTAGCCGCTCATCTTGGACTGCTCGGCCTCGTCGAGGTCCTTGTCGCGCTTGACCCGGGCGAAGACGAACACCGGGATCGCGATGCCCGCGATCGACAGCGGCCAGATCGCCCAGTCGATGGTGAAGCGGCCGCTCAGGACGACGACGGCGTAGAACGCGACCGCGACGGCCAGCCACAGGCCGGCCTTGCGGAGGACCGCGCGCTTCTCGTCGGCCGGCATCGGGGCGGTCACGACGTCGCTGGCGGCGGCCAGGTGGCGGGTGCCGAGCAGGAACTGGCCGAGGCCGAGCGCCATGCCGACGCCGGCGAGGGCGAAGCCCAGGTGCCAGTTGACGCTCTGGCCGACGGTGCCGATGACCAGCGGGGCGGCGAAGGCACCGAGGTTGATGCCCATGTAGAAGATCGTGAAGCCGCCGTCGCGACGCGGGTCGTTCGGGCCGTCGTACAGGTGGCCGACCATCGTCGAGATGTTGGCCTTGAGCAGGCCGGAGCCGAGCGCGATGAAGCCGAGGCCGGTGAAGAACGAGGCCGGGAACGGCACGGCCAGCAGGAAGTGGCCGATCATGATGATCGTGCCGCCGAGCGCCACGGTCTTGCGGGCGCCGAGGAAGCGGTCGGCGATCCAGCCGCCCGGCAGGGCGAGCAGGTACACCATCGCGTTGTAGACGCTGTAGACCGCCGTGGCCACGGCGATCTTCATGCCGAGGCCGCCCTCGGTGGTGGCGGCCGTCATGTAGAGCACCAGCAGGGCACGCATGCCGTAGAAGCTGAAGCGCTCCCACATCTCGGTCATGAAGAGGGTGGCGAGCCCTCGGGGGTGCCCGAAGAAGGTCTTGCCACTGGGAGGGGCCTGGCGGATGCCGGCGTCCAGGGTGGTAGTCGCCATGTGTGGTGGGTTCCTTGCCTGTGTTCGTCCGCCGAGGGGTGTTGGCGGGCGGGGACCGGACCACTGTACGGGGGCGATGGCATGACATTTGATGACAAGTGCGTGGGCGTCGGTATTGTCCGAGTAAAGTCCCCGCGACTACAGGTCATCCATTCGATGGTAACTCGGAAAATCTTCCTTCGAAACGAAGATCGAATGACAGAATCTCCGATTGTCACCCTCCGAAGCGGCTCTCGACGCGGACATGGCGGGCCAAAGGTAACGATCACGGCTCTGTGAAACAGTTCACAGCGCCTTGCGATCACCGGAGCGGACTACCATCACCCCCATGACCTGTGTGCTGCTGGCCGAGGACGACCCGGCAATCTCCGAACCGCTGGCCCGCGCGCTCCGTCGCGAGGGGTACGACGTGCTCGTGCGCGAGGACGGGCCGGCCGCGCTGGCCGCGGGCCTCGCCGAGGACGTCGACCTGATCGTCCTGGACCTCGGCCTGCCCGAGATGGACGGCCTGGAGGTCTGCCGCAGACTGCGTGCCGACGGCCGCAGCTGCCCCGTGCTGGTGCTCACCGCCCGGGCCGACGAGGTGGACACGGTGGTCGGCCTCGACGCCGGCGCCGACGACTACGTCACCAAGCCCTTCCGGCTGGCCGAGCTGCTGGCCCGCGTCCGGGCGCTGCTGCGCCGCGGCAACGTGGACCAGCTCACCACCGGCGCCCACGGCGTCAAGATCGACATCGAGTCGCACCGCGCCTGGCTCGGCGAGGAGGAGCTCACCCTCTCCGCCAAGGAGTTCGAGCTGCTGCGGGTCCTGGTGCGGGACGCCGGCCGGGTGGTCACCCGCGAGGAGATCATGCGCCAGGTCTGGGACACCACCTGGTGGACGTCCACCAAGACCCTGGACATGCACATCTCCTGGCTGCGCAAGAAGCTCGGCGACGACGCCGCGAACCCGCGCTACATCGCCACCGTCCGCGGCGTCGGCTTCCGGTTCGAGAAGAACTGACCCCGGCCGTACCTCGGCAGCACCCGAACCACCGACCCGAGCGAAGGCGTTCCCCGGCGTGAAGCGCAGAATGATCAACTCGCTGCTGGGCGTCGTCCTGGTGGTGGTCGCGGTGTTCTGCGTCCCGCTGGCGCTCATCGAGAAGCAGAGCATCGTCAACGCCGCCGAGGACCGGGTCGACGCCGCCGCCGTCCGGGTCCTCGGCCTGGTCGAGAACCGGCTCGCCGCGGGCGAGCCGGTGACCGGCGAGAAGTTCGCCGCCCAGGTCACCGACGGCTCCTTCGTCACCGTCGACATCCCCGGGCAGCCGCTGATCGCGGCCGGCCGCCCGGTCGACGGCCCGGCGCTGACCGCCACCGAGGAGGGCGCCAGCGGGGAGACGGTGACCGTCCAGCAGTCCCGCGAGGACGTCGACCACGAGATCGGCAACATGCTGCTGCTGCTCGGCGTGGTCGCCCTGCTCGCCGTCCAGGCCGCGGTGGCCCTCGCGGTCTGGCAGGCCAAGCGCCTGGCCCGCCCGCTCACCGAACTCGCCGAGACCGCCGAGCGCCTCGGGTCCGGTGACCCCCGCCCCCGCGACCGCCGCTACGGCGTGCCCGAACTCGACCGGATCGCCGAGGTGCTGGACGTCAGCGCGGTGCGGATCGCCCGGATGCTCACCGCCGAGCGCCGGCTCGCCGCCGACGCCTCGCACCAGCTCCGCACCCCGCTCACCGCGCTGTCCATGCGGCTGGAGGAGATCACCGCGCTCGCCGAGGAGCCGGACACCGTCAAGGAGGAGGCGACGATCGCCCTCCAGCAGGTGGAGCGGCTCACCGACGTCGTGCAGCGGCTGCTCACCAACCAGCGGGACCCGGCCAGCCCGACCGCCGTCACCTTCGACCTCGACGAGGTGCTCAAGCAGCAGGTCGAGGAGTGGAGCGCCCCGCTGCGGGCGGCCGGCCGCCGGCTGCTGATGGAGGGCATGCGCGGCACCACGGTGGTCGGCACGCCCGGCACGGTGGCCCAGGTGATGGCCACGCTGATCGAGAACTCGCTGATGCACGGCGGCGGCGACATCACCCTGCGGGTCCGCCGCACCGGCTCGTCGGTCGTGGCCGAGGTGCAGGACGAGGGTCCGGGCGTCCCGCCCGAGCTCGGCAACCGGGTCTTCGAGCGGGCGGTCAGCGGACGCAACTCCACCGGCATCGGCCTGGCCGTCGCCCGCGACCTCGCGGAGGCGGACGGCGCCCGCCTGGAGCTGCTCTCGCTCAGGCCCCCGGTGTTCGCGCTCTTCCTCGGCAGCGGCCGGGACGAGGACGCCGTCGAGCCGCGGCGCTGAGCGCGGCCCGGCCGGGCGTCACTTCGCGTAGTGCGGTTCCTCGGCGGCCAGCAGCAGTTCGGCCTCGGTGACCACCTCGGGCTCGGCCGCGGCCTCGGGCCCGGCCAGCTCCGGCATCGCCTTGAACACCCAGGTGCGGTAGGAGACGAAGCGGAAGACCGTGCCGACCGCCAGACCGGCCACCTTGGCGGCGACCTGCTCCATGTGCGTGTTCAGGCCCAGCGCGTAGACCGAGAAGCCGAGCACGCCGGTCTCGATCAGCATGCCGGCGCCGCTGAACACCAGGAAGAGCGTGATCTCGCGCTTGCGGGAGGCCGCGTCGCGGTCCTTGTAGAGCCAGTACCGGTAGCCGAGGTAGTTGGTGGCGATGGCCACCAGGGTCGCCGCCACGTTGGAGCGCAGCGAGGCGAGGTTCAGCCCGTTGATGCAGACCCAGAAGACCAGGAAGTTGACCACCACGCCGCTCAGCCCGACGACGCCGAACTTGATCATCTCGCCGGACATGCCGCGCAGGCGCTGCACCAACGAAGGCTGGGTCGCGGTGGTCGTGGTCATCCGGGTGTCTCCTGAGTGACGTACGGGAGGACGAGCGGTGCCCGCGCGGGCGCAGCGCGAAGGGGCGCCTCGTGTACGCACGTGCGTGGCGAAGGCCCGGGCCACCAGGCTACTCGCTCCCACGGGCCCCATCGGCGCCCGGTCGCCCTCCCGTCTCCCGGTGAACCACCGGTGCACCGGCTCCGACCGGCCCGGATATCCTGGGCAGCGTGACTTTCGCGGGCAGTGCAAAATTTCCAGTGGTCGGCGTGATCGGTGGCGGACAGCTGGCGCGCATGGCGCACCAGGCCGGCATCCCGCTCGGCATCCGTTTCCGGCTCCTCGCCGACACCCCCCAGGACTCCGCGGCGCAGGTGGTGTCCGACGTGGTCCTCGGTGACTACCGGGACCTGGAGACGCTGCGCCGCTTCGCCGCCGGCTGCGACGTGATCACCTTCGACCACGAGCACGTGCCGACCGAGCACCTGCGGGCGCTGCAGGCCGACGGCGTGGCCGTCCGGCCCGGCCCGGACGCCCTGGTGAACGCCCAGGACAAGGGCGTGATGCGGGCGAAGCTGGACTCGATCGGCGTGCCCTGCCCGCGCCACCGGATCGTCGCCGACCCGGCCGACGTGACCGCCTTCGCGGAGGAGGGCGCCGGCTACCCGGTCGTCCTGAAGACCGTCCGCGGCGGCTACGACGGCAAGGGCGTCTGGGTCGTCGCCGACGAGGCCGAGGCCGCCGCGCCGTTCCTGGCCGGCGTTCCGGTGCTGGCCGAGGAGAAGGTCGACTTCCTGCGCGAGCTGGCCGCGAACGTCGTCCGCTCGCCCAGCGGCCAGGCCGTCGCCTACCCGGTGGTGGAGAGCATCCAGGAGAACGGCGTCTGCGCCGAGGTCACCGCGCCCGCGCCGGACCTCGCCCCGGAGCTCGCCGCCGAGGCCCAGCAGCTCGCGCTGCGGATCGCCGGCGAGCTGGACATCACCGGCCACCTCGCGGTGGAGCTGTTCCAGACCCGGGACGGCCGCATCCTCGTCAACGAGCTGGCGATGCGCCCGCACAACTCCGGCCACTGGTCCCAGGACGGCTCGGTCACCTCGCAGTTCGAGAACCACCTGCGGGCCGTCCTCGACCTGCCGCTCGGCGACCCGCGCCCGCGCGCCCCGTGGACGGTCATGGTCAACGTGCTCGGCGGCGACTACCCGGACATGTACCACGCCTTCCTGCACTGCATGGCCCGCGACCCCGGCCTCAAGATCCACATGTACGGCAAGGACGTGAAGCCGGGCCGCAAGGTCGGCCACGTCAACGTCGTCGGGGACGACCTCGACGACGTCCGTGAGCGCGCCCGCCACGCGGCCGCCTACCTGCGAGGGACGATCACCGAATGACCAACCCCGAGGCTCCGCTCGTCGGCATCGTCATGGGCTCGGACTCCGACTGGCCCGTGATGGAGGCCGCCGCGCAGGCGCTGGCCGAGTTCGAGGTCCCCTTCGAGGTGGACGTCGTCTCCGCCCACCGCATGCCGCGCGAGATGGTGGCGTACGGCGAGCAGGCGCACGCCCGCGGGCTGAAGGCGATCATCGCCGGGGCCGGCGGCGCCGCCCACCTCCCCGGCATGCTGGCCTCCGTCACGCCGCTGCCGGTCATCGGCGTCCCGGTGCCGCTGAAGTACCTGGACGGCATGGACAGCCTGATGTCGATCGTGCAGATGCCCGCCGGCGTACCGGTGGCCACCGTGTCGATCGCCGGCGCCCGCAACGCCGGCCTGCTGGCCGTGCGGATGCTCGCCGCCTTCGACCCGGAGCTCGCCGAGCGGATGGTGGACTTCCAGGCCGAGCTGAACGCCCAGGCCACCGAGAAGGGCAAGAAGCTCCGCGCCCGCGCGGGCGGCAACCAGGGCTGAGCCCCTCGACCGGCCCGGGCCGATCGCCCGGGCCGGGCGGGCGCGCCGGTGTAGAACGGGGGGATGACCCCTGAACTGCTCGCCCGCGCCCGCGCCGTGCTCCGCGACACCCCCGTGGTGGACGGGCACAACGACCTCCCCTGGGCGATGCGCTCCCAGGTCGGCTACGACCTGGGAGCGCTCGACCTGGCGGCCGACCAGAGCGCCCGCCTGCACACCGACCTCGGCCGGCTCCGCGCCGGCGGGGTCGGTGCGCAGTTCTGGTCGGTTTACGTGCGCAGCGACTTCGCCGGCGACCGGGCGGTCAGCGCCACCCTGGAGCAGATCGACTTCGTGCACGCCCTGACCGCGCGCTACCCCGGGGTGCTGCGCCTCGCGCTGACCGCGGACGACATGGAGGCGGCCCGCGCCGAGGGCCGGATCGCCTCGCTGATGGGCGCCGAGGGCGGGCATTCGATCGACAGCTCGCTGGCCACCCTGCGCGCCCTGCACACCCTGGGCGTGCGGTACCTGACGCTCACCCACAACGACAACGTGCCGTGGGCGGACTCCGCCACCGACCTGCCGGCCGCGGGCGGCCTGACCGCCTTCGGCGAGGAGGTCGTCCGCGAGATGAACCGGCTCGGCATGCTGGTCGACCTCTCGCACACCTCCGCCGACACCATGCGGGACGCGCTCCGGGTCTCCGAGGCGCCGGTGATCTTCTCGCACTCCTCCGCGCGCGCCGTCTGCGACCACCCGCGCAACGTCCCGGACGACGTGCTCGCCGCGCTGCCCGCCAACGGCGGCCTGGCGATGGCCACCTTCGTGCCGAAGTTCGTGCTGCCCGCCGCGATCGAGTGGACGCTGGCCGCGGACGAGAACATGCGCGCGCACGGCTTCCACGCACTGGAGACCACGCCCGCCGCGATGGACTGCCAGCGCGCCTACGAGGCCGCCCACCCGCGGCCGGTGGCCACCCCGGCCACGGTCGCCGACCACCTCGACCACATGCGGGAGGTCGCCGGGATCGACCACATCGGCATCGGCGGCGACTTCGACGGCACCGCCTTCGTCCCGGCCGGGCTGGACGACGTCGCCGGCTACCCGAACCTGATCGCCGAACTCCTCGGCCGCGGCTGGTCCGAGGCCGACCTGTCCAAGCTGACCTGGCACAACGCCGTCCGGGTGCTGCGCGGGGCGGAGACGGCGGCCCGTCGGCTGCAGGCCGTCCGCGGCCCGTCCATCGCCACCCGGGAGCAGTTGGACGGCCGGGGTTGACCTTGCCCCTGGGGCAGACGGGAGCGTGGACGACGTGGAGGACGAAGCACTGCTCGGCATCGGCGCGTTCGCCCGCCGCGCCCGGCTCTCGGCCAAGGCGCTGCGGCTGTACGACCGGCAGGGCCTGCTGCCGCCCGACCGGGTCGACCCGGTCACCGGCTACCGGTACTACCGGGAGGACCGGCTGCAGGCGGCCCGGCTGATCGTCCGGCTGCGCGGGCTGGACATGCCGCTCGCGACCGTGGCCGAGGTGCTGGCCGCGCCCGGGCCGCGGGCCGCCGAACTGGTGGCCGCGTACTGGGAGTCGGTCGAGCACCGGATCGCGGCGCAGCGCGAGCTGGCTTCGCACCTCCGCATCCGACTGGCAGGAGACGAAGGGAGATCGGACATGTACCGGATCGAGGAGCGCGAGGTCCCGGAGCAGCTGGTGCTCACCGAGCAGCGGCACGCCCGGCCGGAGGACCTGCCGGTGTGGATCCCCGAGGCGACCGGGCGGCTGGTCGCGGCCGCGGGGGAGTACGGCGGGGTCGCCGCGGCGCCGTTCGTGGTCTACCACGGCGAGGTCAGCGAGGACAGCGACGGGCCGGTCGAGGTCTGCGTGCCGATCGCCGCCGCGCAGGCGGACGGCGTCGCGCACGCGCACCGGACGGAGCCGGCGCACCGCGAGGCGTACACCACCATCACCAAGGCGCAGGTGGCCTACCCGCAGATCCTGTCGGCCTACGACGCGGTCTTCGAGTGGGCGAAGGCCGAGGACCGCACCGTGGTGTCGGCCCCGCGCGAGGTCTACTTCGCGGACTGGGCCGCCGCCGCGGACGGCGAGCCGGTCTGCGACATCGCGGTGCCGGTGGAGTAGCGGAACGGCCGCCGGGGGCGGCGGGTCAGAGCAGCGGCAGCTCGATGGCCGGGCACTTGTCCATGACCATGTCGAGCCCGGCGGCCCTGGTCCGCTCCCAGGCGGCCTCGTCCACCACGTCCAGCTGGAACCAGACCGCCTTGGCGCCCACCACGACGGCCTGGCCGCCGACCTCGCCGGCCAGGCCGCTGTTCACGAACACGTCGACCACGTCGACCGGGAAGGGGATGTCGGCGAGCGTGGCGTAGCCCTGCTCGCCGAGCACCGTCTCGGCCTTCGGGTGCACCGGCACCACGCGCTTGCCGGCCCGCTGCAGCACCCGGGCGACGCCGTACGCCGCCCGTCGGGTGTTGGTGGACAGGCCGACCACCGCCCAGGTGTCGCCGGACTCCCGGAGGATCCTGCGGACCGTCGCCTCGTCTCCGTACGTCATGCCGGGGACAACCCGTGCCGGGCCGCGGTCATTCCGCGCCGGGCCGGCCCATCGCCCGGTAGGTCCAGCCGGCGGCCCGCCAGGCGGCCGCGTCCAGCACGTTCCGGCCGTCCAGGATCCGCCGCTCGGCGACCAGCGCGCCGGCCTCCGCAGGGTCGAGCTCGCGGAACTCCTGCCACTCCGTCAGGTGCAGCACCACGTGGGCGCCCTGAACGGCCTCCAGTGCGGAGTCCGCGTAGGACAGGCTGGGGAACATCTTGCGGGCGTTGTCCATCGCCTTGGGGTCGTACACGGTGACCTGGGCGCCCTGCAGCTGGATCTGCCCGGCGACGTTCAGCGCGGGGGAGTCCCGGATGTCGTCGGAGTTCGGCTTGAAGGCCGCGCCGAGCACGGCCACCCGGCGGCCCAGGAAGCCGCCGCCGCACTGCTCGCGGGCGAGCTCGACCATCCGCGAGCGGCGCCGCATGTTGATCGAGTCGACCTCGCGCAGGAAGGTCAGCGCCTGGTCCGCGCCCAGCTCGCCGGCCCGGGCCATGAACGCCCGGATGTCCTTGGGCAGGCAGCCGCCGCCGAAGCCGAGGCCGGCGTTGAGGAACCTGCCGCCGATCCTGGCGTCGTAGGAGAGCGCCTTGGACAGCTGGACGACGTCCGCGCCGGCCGACTCGCAGACCTCGGCCATCGCGTTGATGAACGAGATCTTGGTGGCCAGGAAGGAGTTCGCGGCGGCCTTGACCAGCTCGGCCGTCGGGAAGTCGGTCACCACGAAGGGCACGCCCTCGGAGACCGGCGTCGCGTACACCTCGCGCAGCAGCTGCTCGGCGCGCTCGCTGCGCACGCCGACCACCAGCCGGTCCGGGTGCAGGGTGTCGCCGACCGCGAAGCCCTCCCGGAGGAACTCCGGGTTCCAGGCCAGCTCGGCCTGCTCGCCGACCGGCGCCAGGGCGGCCAGCCGCTCGGCCAGCCGGCTCGCGCTGCCGACCGGCACGGTCGACTTGCCGACCACCAGGGTCGGCCGGGTCAGGTGGACGGCCAGCGAGTCGAGGGCGCTGTCGACATAGCTCATGTCGGCGGCGAACTCGCCCTTCTTCTGCGGGGTGTTGGTGCAGATGAAGTGGACGTCGCCGAACTCGGCCACCTCCTCGTACGAGGTGGTGAAGCGCAGCCGGCCGGTCGAGCCCTCGTGGCCGGGCACGTGCTTGACCAGCAGCTCGGCGAGGCCCGGCTCGTACATCGGCACCCGGCCCGCGGCGAGCGACGCTATCTTCTCCGGGTCGATGTCCAGGCCGAGCACCTCGAAGCCGAGCTCCGCCATGCAGGCGGCGTGCGTCGCGCCGAGGTAACCGGTGCCGATCACCGTGATGCGGAGGGCCACGTGCTTCCCCTTCAGTCCAGGTTGCCGGGCCGCCCGGGGTGACCGGCGGCCGCAGCCACTGATGGTAGCCGGGGCCGGGCTCGCGGCGAACCCCGTCGATAACGGCGCGGTTGCCGAAATCCCGACCCGGGCCCGCGGGGGCGCGCAGGGCGGCACAATGCGCGCATGGCAGCGAGGGAGCGCGACGAAGCGGCGGGGGAGCGCCCGGCAACGCTGAGCCTCTTCGAGGGCGTGCGGGCGGACGGGGCGGACGACGGGGACGGGGACGAGGGGGCCGCCGACGGCGCCCCGCCGTCCGGGGACGGCGAGGACCGGCGCAGGCGCCGCACCCGCCGGGTGCTGGTCTGGACGCTGGTGGCGCTGCTCGGCCTGCTGTTCGGCGGGGCGGGCGCCGCCTACTGGACGGTGGACCACTACGCGTCCTCGGTGGACCGGATCCCCGGGGCCTTCCCCACCCTGCCGGTCGACAGGCAGCCGGCGGCCGTGCCGAACGCCGGCACCACCTTCCTGCTGGTCGGCCTGGACGCCCGCTCCGACGTGGCCACCACCGGCAAGGAGGCGAAGGCGCCCGCCTGGAAGGCCGGCGCGCAGCGCAGCGACACCATGATGCTGCTGCACATAGCGGCCGACCGGAGGAGCGCGTCGATCATCTCGCTCGCCCGCGACACCCTGGTGGACGTCCCCGGCCACGGGAAGGCGAAGATCAACGCGGCCTACTCCTGGGGCGGCCCGTCACTGATGGTCGAGACGGTGCAGAACCTCACCGGTATCCGGATCGACCACATCGCGGTGATCGACTGGAACGGCTTCCGGGCGCTGACCGACGCGGTCGGCGGCGTCGACATCACCGTTCCGCAGACCATCGAGGGCCGCGGCGAGGCCCGCCAGTGGGACGCCGGCACCCACCACATGGACGGCGCGCAGGCACTGCTCTACGTCCGCGAGCGGTACGGACTGCCCAACGGGGACCTGGACCGCAGCAAGCGCCAGCAGAACTTCCTGCGCGCCCTGATGATCCAGACCATGGACGCCGGCACCCTCGGCAGCCCGGCCCGGCTCACCGGCCTGCTGCAGGCCGTCGGCGAGGTGGTCAGCGTGGACGACCGGCTCAGCAACACCGACCTCTACGAGCTCGCCTGGAGCCTGCGCGGGCTGCGCCCGGACGGCGTGCGCTTCATGAACGCGCCTTTCGGCGGCTTCGACAGCGTGGACGGGCAGTCCGTGGTGCTGCTCGACCGGGCGGCCGCGACCACGCTCTGGGAGGCGGTCCGCAACGACCGCATGGACCAGTACCTGGCCGAGCACAGCACCACCAGCGACACCCTCGGCGACAGCGTGCGGTGAGCCGTGCGGCGGCCGCCTGTTGTGCATGTCACGCTGCCGGGGGATCGCGGTGCGCGCCTAGAATGAGTGGTGATACAGCTACTTAACGGTAACTAACCACGCTAGGGGCGAGGCAGATGGCGGGCAATTCCGGAGCGGATTTCGACCTCTTCCGGTTGGCCGAGGAGCACGACATGCTCCGTGACGCGGTGCGGTCGCTGGCCGAGGCGAAGATCGCCCCGTTCGCGGCCGAGGTCGACGAGCAGGGCCGTTTCCCGAGCGAGGCGCTGGAGGCGCTGCAGGGCAACGACCTGCACGCGGTGCACGTGCCCGAGGAGTACGGCGGCGCCGGCGCGGACGCGCTGGCCACCGTGATCGTGATCGAGGAGGTCGCCCGGGTCTGCGCCTCCTCCTCGCTGATCCCCGCGGTCAACAAGCTCGGCTCGCTGCCCGTCCAGCTGTCCGGCTCCGAGGAGCTGAAGGCCAAGTACCTCGGCGCGCTGGCCCGCGGCGAGGGCATGTTCTCCTACTGCCTGTCCGAGCCGGAGGCCGGCTCGGACGCGGCCGGCATGAAGACCCGCGCGGTGCGCGACGGCGACTTCTGGGTCCTCAACGGCGTCAAGCGGTGGATCACCAACGCCGGCGTCTCCGAGTTCTACACCGTGATGGCCGTCACCGACCCGGAGAAGCGCTCCAAGGGCATCTCCGCGTTCGTGGTCGAGAAGGGCGACGAGGGCGTCTCCTTCGGCGCCCCGGAGAAGAAGCTCGGCATCAAGGGCTCGCCGACCCGCGAGGTCTACTTCGACAACGTGCGGATCCCCGCCGACCGGATGATCGGCGCCGAGGGCACCGGCTTCGCCACCGCGATGAAGACCCTCGACCACACCCGGGTCACCATCGCCGCCCAGGCGATCGGCATCGCCCAGGGCGCCCTCGACTACGCCAAGGGCTACGTCCAGGAGCGCAAGCAGTTCGGCAAGGCCATCGCCGAGTTCCAGGGCGTGCAGTTCATGCTCGCCGACATGGCGATGAAGCTGGAGGCCGCCCGGCAGCTCACCTACGCCGCCGCCGCGAAGTCCCAGCGCACGGACGGCGACCTGACGTTCTTCGGCGCCGCCGCCAAGTGCTTCGCCTCCGACGTCGCGATGGAGATCACCACCGACGCCGTCCAGCTGCTCGGCGGCTACGGCTACACCCGCGACTACCCGGTCGAGCGGATGATGCGCGACGCCAAGATCACCCAGATCTACGAGGGCACCAACCAGGTCCAGCGCATCGTCATGGCCCGCAACCTCCCGTAGGCCCCCGGGCCCCGACAGGTCCCCCGTCAGGCGAGCCGCCCGCCCGCCGGACGGGGGACCTGCGGCGTTCCGGGCCGCTCCGCCCCGGTCCCCGGCGTCCCGGGCCCGTCCGCTCCTGGCCGCTCGCGCAGGCCGATGCAGCGCGCCGGGATGCCGGCCCAGATCTCCCCGCGCCCGGTGGAGCGGGTCAGCACCGCGTTGGCGCCGACGATCGTCCCGGCGCCCACCGTCAGCACGCCCTCCTTGCAGACGATCCGCGCCCCGGCGCAGACCACCACGCCGTCCTCCAGCACCACCCGCCGCATCGCGCTGCTCTCCTGCGGCACCCACGGGTCGGCCCGGCCCACGGTGACCCCGTTGTAGAGCGTCACCCCGGCGCCGATCGTGGTGTACGGGTGCAGCACCGTGCCGAAGCCGCGGTGGAACACCGCCAGCCCCGGCCCGATCTCCACCGCGGCCGGCACCTCCATCCCGTACAGCGCCAGGGCCTCCTGGACGAGGCGGCCCAGCAGCGGGTGGCGGCGGCGGTAGATCAAGGACGTCACCAGAGACATGCGGCACATTGTGACGGAGCGGCGACGCAGCGTCCCCGAAACCGGCGTGCGGGGCCGCGCACCGTCCCCAGGACGGCGCGCGACCCCGCACGGGCGCCGCAACTGCGCTGTGGTGCGCCTACTTCTTCAGGTCCGGCACCGGGGTGTCGTTCTTGAAGGCGTCGAAGACCTGCTTGGACTTGGTCGCGTCCCACTTGACCGCCGACTCGCCGGTCGGGGTGCGGAAGTCCGGGTTGCCGATCGGCACCGTGATGGACTTGCCGTCACCGCCGGAGACGCCCTTCATGGCCAGGAAGAGCGAGCCGAGGTCGGTCAGGCCGGCGTCCTCGTCCACGATCAGGGTGCCCAGGCCCGAGCTCACCATCGGGTAGAAGGTGAACGGGTTCAGCAGGGTCGCCGGGGAGGCGGCCTGGCTCGCCAGCGCGCTCAGGAACTTCTGCTGGTTGCGCATCCGGCCGAGGTCCTGGTCGGCCATCTGGTGCCGCTGGCGGACGAAGGCGAGCGACTGCTTGCCGCTCAGGGTCTGGCAGCCGGCCTTCAGGTCGAGGCCGGAGTCCCGGTCCTTGACGGCCTGGTCGATGCACATGTCCACACCGCCGACCGAGTCGACGATCCCGACGAAGCCGGCGAAACCGATCTCCGCGTAGTGGTCGATGTGCACCCCGGTGTTGGTCTCCACCGTCTGCACCAGCAGCCGGCCGCCGCCGCGCGCGAAGGCCGCGTTGATCTTTGACGTCGCCTGCGGGACGGTCTTGCCGCTGCCGCTGGTGTCCAGGTGCGCCGGGATGGTCACCCAGGAGTCGCGCGGGATCGACATCAGGGTGTTCCCGTTGTCGCCGATGTGCAGCAGCATCATCGAGTCGCTGCGCTTGCCCTGCGCCGAGCCGGTGTGCAGCGCGTCCTCGTCGGCGTCCGACAGGCCCTCCCGGCTGTCCGAACCCACGATCAGCCAGTTGGTGCCCTTGCCCGCCGCCGGACGGTTGTCGTACGGGGCCAGCACGTTCTCGTGGTTCAGCTTGGAGTCGGCCCACACGTAGGTGCCGATCCCGGTCACCAGCAGCGCGCCGACCAGCGCCAGCGCACCGACCTTGATCTTCCGGCTGCGCGGCCAGCGCGGGGCCGCGGCCGGCGCGTCCGGCCCCGGGCCGCCCGGGCCGCCGGGCCGGACGGGCGCGCCGGGTGCACCGGGACCCGCCGGACGGCCGTGACCGGGCTGCTGCGGCACCCCCTGCCCGCGGTCCTGCTGCGGCGGTCGGCCGTAGCCCTGCTGCTGCGGCGGTACGGCCGGACCGCCGTACCCGCCGTGGCCCCCCTGGGCACCCCCCTGGACACCGCCCGGCGCCCCCGCACCGGCACCGCGCGGGTTGAGCTCCGGCGGCAGCGGCGGGTCGGCGGCCGCACCGCCCTGGCGGTACCCGCCGTTGCCCTGCCCGTACGCGCCCCCGCCCCCCGGGCGGTCCTCCTGCCACGTGTTCATGTGGGAGAGGATGCCCGAAACCGGCACGCCGCAGTTGTCCGGCCCCCGCCCCGGAGCCCCTTGTATCCGATTTGATGCACGGCGCGGACGGATCGGCGGAATGTTCACCTGCTGGAACCAACCTTGACCGGCCGAAACGGCCCGTGCTTGCATCGTCGCCATGGGACAGCGAAGGATCCTCACGCGTCGGCGGCACGTCGACCTGCTGCGCGTGGCCCGCTCGCTCTGTCGTGGCTGACCGTTCGCCGACACCCCGTGCCCGCACCGCCCGCCCGGCCTCCCCAGGCCCGGACGCGCCGTGCCGTACCGCTTCCGATCCCCGCCGCGCCCCCACCGCGGCCCCGCCGCAGCCTTCCCGGGCACCCGCCCGCCGAGCGGCCCGCCACGACCCGAGGTGAACCCATGGCCACCGTCCTGTCCGTCTCCGGCTCCCCGTCGCCGACCTCCCGCACCACCCGGCTGCTCCGCCACGTCGACACCCTGCTCACCGCGCACGGCCACGAGGTCGTCCCCTTCGAGGTCCGCAGCCTGCCCGCCGAGGCCCTGCTCTCCGCCGACACCTCCGACCCCGCGATAGCCCGGGCACTGGAGCTGTTCGCCGAGGCCGACGGCATCGTCATCGGCACCCCCGTCTACAAGGCCGCCTACTCCGGACTGCTCAAGACCCTGCTCGACGTCCTCCCGCAGTACGCGCTGCGCGGCAAGGCCGTCCTGCCGCTCGCCACCGGCGGCTCGCCCGCCCACGTCCTCGCGGTGGACTACGCGCTGCGCCCGGTGCTCAGCTCGATGGGCGCCGGCCACATCACCCAGGGCTGGTTCGTCCTGGACCGCCACGTCACCACCCGGGAGGACGGCACCACCGCCCTCGAACCGGAGACGGAACTGCAGCTCACGCCGGTGGTCGACACCTTCGCCGCGGCGCTCGTGCGGACCGGGGAACTCGTCGCCGCCGGCTGACCCTGGTACCGGGGGTGCGGTCCCCTAGGGGGAGGGCGGCCGCACCCCGTACATCTCCCGGTCAACCGGCTTCCTCCCGACGGAGGACGAGACGGTTCCCGCCCGCTCCTAACGTGGTTCCTACAGCCTGCTCCTCCTTCCGGGGTGGTGCTGGCCCCACCTCCAAGACGGCTGCCTGCACCATGTCGCAGCACCGGCGGCCCTTGGCAGGCTGTGGGGCAACGGGTGGACGACGTACCGAGGAGAACCCAGTGACGACGGCAGCCAAAGCCGTGCATGACCACCAGACGCCGGGCGGGCAGGGCGCCTTCGCCGCCTCCGCACGCCAGGTGACCAAGGCCTACGGCGCCGGGGAGACCCGGGTCACGGCCCTCGACGCCGTCGACGTGGACATCCACCGCGGACGGTTCACCGCGATCATGGGCCCCTCGGGCTCCGGCAAGTCGACCCTGATGCACTGCCTCGCCGGCCTCGACACGGTCACCGAGGGGCGCATCTGGATCGGCGACGCCGAGATCACCGGCCTCAAGGACAAGCAGCTCACCCGGCTCCGCCGGGACAAGATCGGCTTCATCTTCCAGGCGTTCAACCTGCTGCCCACGCTGAACGCCCTGGAGAACATCACGCTCCCGATGGACATCGCCGGCCGCAAGCCCGACGCCGCCTGGCTCGACCAGGTCATCGAGACGGTCGGCCTCGCCGGGCGCCTCAAGCACCGGCCGACCCAGCTCTCCGGCGGCCAGCAGCAGCGCGTCGCGGTCGCCCGCGCCCTCGCCGCCCGGCCCGAGATCATCTTCGGTGACGAGCCCACCGGCAACCTCGACTCCCGCTCCGGCGCCGAGGTGCTCACCTTCCTGCGCCGCTCGGTCGACGAGCTGGGCCAGACCATCGTCATGGTCACCCACGACCCGGTCGCCGCCGGCTACGCGGACCGCGTGCTGTTCCTCGCCGACGGCCGGATCGTCGACGAGATGCACTCCCCGACCGCCGACTCCGTCCTCGAGCGCATGCGCCGCTTCGACGGCAAGCGCACCAGCTGAGCCGGGGGACGCACCGATGCTGCTCAAGACCTCACTACGGAGCTTCTTCGCCCACAAGGGGCGAATGGTCCTCTCACTGATCGCCGTCGTGCTGTCCGTGGCCTTCGTGTCCGGCACGCTCGTCTTCTCCAACACCGCCACCGGCACCTTCGACCGGCTCTTCGCCTCCACCGCCTCCGACCTGTCCGTCGGCCAGGCCAAGGACAAGCTCACCGCCGGCGAGCAGGACGGCGGCGCGCCCGCCACCGTCCCCGTCGACACGGTGCAGAAGCTCGCCGGCCTGCCCGGCGTGAAGACCGCCCTCGGCCAGGTCTTCGTCCAGAGCGCCACCCTGGTCGACCCGGCCACCAACAAGTCGGTCGGCCCGACCTCCGGCGCGCCCACGCTCACCGGCAACTGGGTCGACACCCCGCGCAACTCCGTCGACATCACCTCCGGCAGCGCCCCCAAGGGCGCCGGCCAGATCATGCTCGACGCCGACACCGCCAAGAAGGCCGGCCTCAAGCTCGGCAGCCAACTGCGCGTCATCACCCGCAGCGGCAACTACGACTTCACCATCTCCGGCATCGTCACCTTCCGGACGACCAACCCCGGTGCGGCGCTGGCCTTCATGGACACCCCCACCGCCCAGCAGGACCTCCTCGGCACCACCGCCTACACCACCGTCGAGGTCTTCGGCGACGGCAGCCGCACCGACGACCAGCTCAAGCAGCAGGCCCTCACCGCCCTCGGCACCGGCTACGAGGCCAAGACGGCCGCCGAGCAGAAGGCCGAGAACAACAAGGGCGTCGGCTCCTTCCTCAACTTCATGAAGTACGCCATGCTCGGCTTCGCCGGCATCTCCCTGCTGGTCGGCGGCTTCCTGATCATCAACACCTTCTCCATGCTGGTCGCCCAGCGCACCCGCGAGATCGGCCTGCTGCGCGCCATCGGCGGCAGCCGCAAGCAGGTCAACCGCTCGGTGATGGTCGAGGCGCTGATCCTCGGCGTGCTCGGCTCCACCATCGGCCTCGCCGCCGGTCTCGGCCTCGCCACCCTGCTGATCCAGCTGATGAAGGCCGTCGGGATGAACCTCGACGCCTCCTCGCTGGACATCACCTGGACGGTCCCGGCCGCCTCCTACGCGGTCGGCGTGCTGATCACCCTGCTCGCCGCCTGGTTCCCGGCCCGCCGCGCCGCCCGGATCTCCCCGATGGCCGCCCTGCGCGACCACGGCACCCCGGCCGAGGCCTCCGCCAACCGGATCCGCATCGTCGTCGGCCTGGTCGTCACCGGCCTCGGCGCGGCGAGCCTGGCCGCCGCCGCGAGCGCCGACAAGGCCGCCACCGGCGGCCAGTGGCTCGGCCTCGGCGTGCTGCTCAGCCTGATCGGCTTCGTGGTCATCGGCCCGCTGCTCGCCACCGGCATCATCCGAGTGCTGGGCGCCTTCCTGCCGGCCCTGTTCGGCCCGTCCGGCAAGCTCGCCCAGCGCAACGCGATGCGCAACCCGCGTCGCACCGGCGCCACCGCCGCCGCCCTGATGATCGGTCTCGCCCTGGTCACCGGTGCCTCCGTGGTGACCTCCTCGATGGTCAGCTCGGCCAACGCCCAGATCGACAAGTCGGTCGGCGCCGACTACATCGTCGCCGGCCAGGGGCCCGGCACCACCCTGACCCCGGCCATGGTCACCGCCGCCAAGGCGACCCCGGGCCTCGCCCACCTCACCGAGGCCAAGGAGGTGCCCGCTAAGGTCACCGCCCCGGACGGCGCCGGCACCGAGACCAAGCTGGTCGCCGCCACCCGGACGTTCGCCGAGGACTTCCGCCTCAAGTCCACCGCCGGCAGCATCACCGCCGCCTTCGACGGAGGCATCGCCGTCCCCCAGGACTGGGCCACCCAGCACAAGGTCAAGATCGGTGACTCGGTCAAGGTCGACTACGGCCGCGGTCGCACCCAGTCGCTGCCGGTCGGCCAGATCATCGACTCCGGCGAGTCGCTGTTCTCCGGTGCCTACATCGTCAACACCGACACGGTCACCAAGGTCGTCCCCGAGAAGGACCTGCCCGCCAGCATCCAGCTGTACGGCAAGGCCGCGCCCGGCGCCGACCCCGGCCAGACCCTGACCGCCCTGCAGAAGTCCCTGGAGGCCTACCCGCAGATCAGCGTCCGCGACCAGGCCGGCTACAAGGACCTGATCCAGCAGCAGGTCAACCAGCTGCTCTACATGGTCTACGGCCTGCTCGGCCTCGCGATCGTGGTCGCCGTCCTCGGCGTGGTCAACACGCTCGCCCTCTCGGTGGTCGAGCGGACCCGCGAGATCGGCCTGCTGCGGGCGATCGGCCTGTCCCGCCGTCAGCTGCGCCGGATGGTCCGTCTGGAGTCCGTGGTGATCGCGGTGTTCGGCGCGCTGCTCGGCACCGGCCTCGGCCTCGCCTGGGGCATCACCTCCCGCGAGGTGCTCGCCGGCCAGGGCCTGGACATCCTGACCGTCCCGGTCGGCACCATCGTCGGCATCCTGGTCGCCTCGGCGGTGGTCGGCCTCCTCGCCGCCCTCCTCCCGGCCTTCCGGGCGGGACGGATGAACATCCTGGCGGCCATCGCCACCGACTGACCGCACCACCGACGGGGGCCCGCGGTACATCCGCGGAACCGAAGGGGCCGGGCCGAGCGCCCGGCCCCTTCGGCGTTCCCACCGGCATCCCCTTCGGTGCATGCGGCGCGCCGTGCCGCCGCGCCCTCGGGCGGTCCCTGCCCGCGGCCACCACAGCGGCCCCTGCCATCATCGCCGCATGTCAGAGACGTCTCCCGCGGTAGACCCGGCTGCCGCCACCACCGCTGCCCCGGCTGCCGGAGCCCGGGCCGCCGGCAGCGCGGCCGCGTCCGGCGAGGAGACGCCCGCGGACGGTCGGCGCGAGCCGGCCCGGGTGGTCGGCATGCCGCTGGTGGCCCGCTGGGCCGTGGGCCCGGTCGTCGGAGTGATGTCGACCCTCTATGCCGCCGATGCCACCCGCCCCGGCTGGTGGGGCGGGCTGGTGGTCCCGCTGGGCGGAGCGCTCATGGCGCTGCTCGCCTTCTCCAGGACTTCACCTGGCAGATCGGCCAGGACCGCGACGGCCTGGTGCTGACCTCGGCCCTGCGGGCACGCCGCTGGAGCTGGGACGAGGTGAAGGACGCGTCGGCCCGCGGGAGCACGTTGACCGTGCGGTTCACGGACGGCCGGCAGGTGTCCGTCCGCAACTGGTCGACCCGGGTGGACGGTGTGCGCCTCAACCCCGGCGGCTTCGCGGTCTTCATGGCCGACGTGGTCTCCGCGTCGGCCCGCTCCCCGCAGCGCCGCCCGGCCGAGGTCCTGCCGGCCTCGGCCGTCGGCCGCCCGCAGCTGCTGCTGAACCGGCTCTCGCTCGCCGTCCTGGTGCTGGTCACGCTGGGCTGCCGCTTCCTGTGACACCCCTGATCACCCGGTGCGTCTCGGCGTCCGACACGCACGACGCGCCTGAGTGCCCGCCCGCACCGCCGCTCAGCCGCAGCTGATCTCGCTGCCCGTCTCCGCCGCCACCGCGGGCCCGGGCGAGGCCGACGAGGGTGCCGACGTCGACGGCGAGGCCGGGGCCGCCGCGGGACCCGGGGCGGAGGGTGCGCCGGAAGGGGAGGCCGGTCCGCGGTAGTCGCCGCCCACCACGACCTGCAGGGTCGCCCCCAGGCCCGGGACGGGAACGAGTTCGGCACCCGGCAGGGCGGCCGCGAGGGTCTTCGCCGACTCGTCCCAGCGCGGGTCGTAGCGGACGGCCGTGCGCGTGGTCACCGTGTCCGCGTTGGAGGGGGTGCCGGTGGTGGCGAACCCCGCCCGGCGCAGCTCCTCGTCGACCCGGAACCCGAGGCCGGTGAGGCCGGTGCCGTTCAGCACCTGGACCCGGATCTGTCCGGCCGGGACGGTCCCGGCCGCGGCGGGCGCCTCGGTCGCCGCGACGGGGGAGGCGGAGGGCGCCGGCGCGGCGTGCCCGGTCAGCGGCTTCCCCTGCCGGACGGTGTCGAACAGCGCCTTCGCGGCCTTGGCGTCCCACAGCACCGTCGACCCCCACCCGGGGACCTGGTGGTCGACGTCGGACACCGGCACGGTCGCGAAGTCGGCGGAGGCCGCGGAGAGGTCCTTGAGCCGGCTCGCGAAGTCGAGCAGGGCCGAGGTGGAGAGCCCCTTGTCGGCCTTGACCGCCTTCAGCGCACTGCCGAGCACCGTGCCGAGCCGGGCCGGGTCGAGCATCACGTCCTGCGCGGTGGCCTGCCGCAGCAGCTGGGCGACGAACCGCTGCTGCCGGTGCATCCGCCCGAGGTCGGAGCTGCCGTCGACGTGCCGGGCCCGGACGTACTTGAGGGCGCCCGCCCCGTCCAGCCGGCTGGTGCCGGCCGGCAGGTCCAGTCCCGAGTACGGGTCCTTGAGGGGCTTGGCGGTGCACACCTCGACCCCGCCGAGCGCGTCCACCGCGCTGACGAAACCGAGGAAGTTGATCTGCAGGTAGTGGTCGATCCGCAGGCCGGTGGCCTGCTCGACGGTGCGGACGGTCAGCGGGGCGCCGCCCATCCCGTACGCCGCGTTGATCTTGCCCTTGGCGGCGGGGACCTGGCGGTGGGTGGCCGGGTCCTGGTGGGCCGGGATCTCCACGTAGGAGTCGCGGGGGATGCTGACCACGGTGGCCCGGCCGCCGTTCCCGGCGAGCTGCACCACCATCAGGGTGTCGGTGCAGTGGCAGGACTCGCCGCCCGCGTGCAGCACGTTCTTGAGGGTGCTCTCCGGGATGCCCTCGCGCTCGTCCGTCCCGGCCACCAGGAAGGTGGTGAGCCCTTCGTCGGCGGGCCGGTCGGAGCCGCCGCCGATGGCGTCGACCCGCTGGATCGCGTCACCCAGGCCGTGCAGCACCACCCAGCCGCCGCAGGAGGTGGCCAGCACGGCCAGTGAGAGGCCCACGGTGGCCCAGCGGCCCCAGCGGCGTAACCCGCCGCTCCGCCGCCGACCGGCGGCCGGTGGGGGAGCGGAACCGCCGTGCGCGCCGCCCCGGGGCCCGCCGCGTCCGCCGTCGGCCCCGCCACGTCCACCCGCACCCCCGAGCCCCGCACCCCCGAGCCCCGCACCGCCGACCCGCCCCCGGTCCTGCCGCCCGGTGCTGTCCCGCCCGGTACCGCCCCGACCAGCACCACCGCGACCAGCACCACCGCGGCCCGCCCCGTTCTGACCCGCCCCGTTCCGGCCCGTGTTCCCGCGGGCTGCGCCGCCCTGGCCGCCGGGGTGCCCGTGCGCGCGGCGGGGCGGCGGCGGTCCGGGACGGCGCGAGGTGGGCATCTTCGGGATGGTAGGCCCGCGGCAAGGTCGTCCGTGCCACGGCACGCCGCCCGTCACCCGCCCCGGCGAAACGTTCCACCCGGCGGATCCGGGCATCCGTCGGGCACCTGCCGGGCCCCGGCGGGACCCCGTCGGGGCGGCCGGAGGACCCTCGCCTGACACCACCCGGGCAGCGCCGGTACGGTGGGCGCGATGAACACCAAGGCTGCTGAGGAGCTGCCGGCGGTCTCCGTGATCATGCCGGTGCTCAACGAGGAACGACACCTGCGCACCGCCGTCCGGCACATCCTGGAACAGGAGTACGCCGGTGATCTGGAGGTGGTGATCGCGCTCGGCCCGTCCACCGACCGGACGGACGAGATCGCCGCCGAGCTGGTCGCCGAGGACCCGCGGGTCAAGACGGTGCCCAACCCCACCGGCCGCACCCCGGCCGCGCTGAACGCCGCGATCCGCGGCTCGCGCCACCCGATCGTGGTACGGGTCGACGGACACGGTCTGCTGACGCCGGGCTACATCGCGACCGCCGTCCGGCTGCTCGGCGAGATGGACGCCGCCAACGTCGGCGGCATCATGCACGCCGAGGGCGAGACCGAGTGGGAGAAGGCGGTCGCCGCCGCCATGACCTCCAAGATCGGCGTCGGCAATGCGGCCTTCCACACCGGCGGCCTGGCCGGCCCGGCCGAGACGGTCTACCTCGGGGTCTTCCGCCGCGAGGTGCTGGAGCAGCAGGGCGGCTACAACGAGGAGTTCATCCGCGCCCAGGACTGGGAGCTGAACTACCGCATCCGCCAGGACGACGGCCTGATCTGGTTCACCCCGCAGCTGAAGGTGACCTACCGGCCGCGGCCCAGCGTGCGGGCGCTCGCCAAGCAGTACAAGGACTACGGCCGTTGGCGCCGGGTGGTGACCCGCTACCACCGCGGCTCGGTGAACCTGCGCTACCTGGCCCCGCCGGCGGCCCTGCTCGCCTGCCTGGCCGGTCTGGTGCTGGGCGCGGCCGTCCACCCGGTGTTCCTGGTCGTCCCGGGCGGTTACGTGCTGGGCATCCTCGCCGGTTCGGTCCGCGAGGGCCGCGGGCTGTCCGCGAAGGCCCGGCTCCAGCTGCCGGTGGCGCTCGCGACCATGCACATGAGCTGGGGCTTCGGCTTCCTCACCTCGCCGCGCAGCCTCGCCCGCCGGGTGATCGCCAGCAAGCGCCCCGAGCCGATGGCCCCGCGCACCGAGAACGCCTGACCCGCCCCCGCCGGGCCGGCCGCCGTACCGCGGCCCGCCCGGCACCCCGGGGCCGGGGCGAAAACGCCTCCCCGCCGGGCCCGCCGCCGCTATCTTCGGCGCCATGGGGATCACCGAGGGGGCGGCGGACGGCACCGGCGGGCGCGCGGACGTCCGGATCGAGCCGACGGCCGACGTCGACGAGCGGGCCGTGATCGGCCCCGGCAGCACGGTGTGGCACCTCGCGCAGGTCCGCGAGCACGCCGAGATCGGTGCCGAGTGCATCATCGGCCGGGGCGCCTACGTCGGCCCCGGCGTGCACCTGGGCGACCGGGTGAAGCTGCAGAACCACGCCTTGGTCTACGAGCCCGCGGTGGTCGAGGACGGCGTCTTCGTCGGCCCGGCGGCGGTGCTCACCAACGACCTCTATCCGCGTTCGGTCGACCCCGAGGGGCGGCTGAAGCGCGGCGACGACTGGCAGGCCCGCGGGGTGACGCTCCGCCGCGGCTGCTCGATCGGCGGCCGCGCGGTGCTGGTCGCCGGTGTGACGGTGGGCCGCTGGGCCCTGGTCGCGGCCGGTGCGGTGGTGCACCGGGACGTCCCCGACTTCGCGCTGGTGGCCGGGGTGCCGGCCCGCCGTATCAAGTGGGTGGGCCGGGCCGGCGAGCCGTTGGAGCCGGCCGGCGAGGGCGTCTGGCGCTGCCCACGCACCGGCGAGCGGTACGCCGAGGCGGACGGCCTGCTGTCCCCGCTCGCGGAGAGCCCGTCCCCCCTCGCGGAGAGCCCGTCCCCGCTCGCGGAGAGCGTGGACGGGCCGTCCGCCTGAGTGTCCGTCAGTAGGTGTAGCGGTTGCCCTGCGGGACGACCGTCATGCAGTCCTTGTCGTTGTCCGAGGTCTCCGCCTCGACGGTGGTCGGCAGCGCGGTGGGCGCGGGGGCGGCGGTGAAGGCGGTGCCGCTCTTCCAGTCCGCGCCGATCACCAGGCTCAGCGTCGTGGACGTGCCGGACTCCGCCAGGGCGCTCGCCGGCAGGCCGAGCGCGGCGGCGACCACCTGGGCCTTGGCCTGCTGGCCCGCGCCGTAGGTGAGCTTGGTGGTGTCCCGGGTGCCGCCGCCGGGCGCCGTCGCCGCCTTGGTGAACCCGGCCGCGACCAGGGCCTTCTTGACGTCGCCGGCCCGGTTGGTGACCCCGGTGCCGTTCTGGACGGTGACCGCGATCGTGCTCTTCGCGGGCGCGTCGGCACCGGCCGTCGGCGAGGGCGCGGCGGCGGGGGTCGGTGAGGCGGACGCGGCCGGGCCCTTGTCGTCCAGCGGTTTGTCGGCGAGCAGCATCTTCCAGATCTGCTGCACGTCGTTCTGCTTGAGGATCAGCTTGGCCGCGGGGTTCTTCGGGTCGGGCAGCACCGGAACGGTCAGCGTCGTCGTCCGCTCGGTGGGCACCTGCTTCAGCTCGTTGCCGAGGTCGTAGAGCTTCTTGAGGTCGGCGATGTCCTTGTCGACGCTCAGCGACTTGGTGGCGGCCTCGGCGAGCGACATCAGCTGCCCGGGGTCGCTGAGCCGCCCGCTGGACTTCAGCTCGCGGATCATCGAGCTGAGGTACATGTGCTGCGCCTTGGTGCGGCCGAGGTCGGAGCCCCAGGCGTCGCGGGTGCGCAGCCACTTGAGCGCGTTCTCGCCCTGGACCTTGCTGGTGCCCTTGGGCAGCTTGAGGTCGGTGCCGCCGTGGCCGGGCTGGTAGCGGTCCCACATGTTGCGGTCCACGCAGACGGGCACGCCGCCGATGGCGTCGGCCATCCGGACCACGCCGCTGAAGTCGACCATCATGTAGTGGTCGATGTCGAGGCCGGTCAGGTTGATCCAGGTGCCGACCACGCAGCCCGGACCGCCGCGGGCGAGAGCCTCGTTGATCGGGGTGTGGGTGGTCGACTTGTAGGTCGTGCCCTTGTCGTCGTGACAGGTCGGGATCGTCACCATGGTGTCGCGCGGGATGCTGATCATCGAGGCGTTGGAGCGGTCGGCGGAGACGTGCAGCAGCATCTGGACGTCGGCCAGGCCGGGGCGGGACGCCTCGTCGGCGGAGCCGCCGAGCGCCACGTTCTCGGAGGAGGCGCGGCTGTCGGTGCCGATCATCAGGATGTTGAGCGGGGTCCGGCCCTTGGAGTCGGGTGCGGTGCGGGCGCCCTGTTCGTCCGTCAGGTTCTTGGTACCGGCCTGGATGTTGCCGTTGAGGTGCCGGTAGTACAGGTAGCCCGCGCCGCATCCCACCACCAGGGTGGCCCCGGTGGTGATGGCCACGACGCGCAGCCAGCGCCGGCCGCCCGGCCGCCGGGACGCGCCGTCCTGCCGGGCCCGCCGGGCGGCGGCCCGGCCACCGGGTATCGGCTCAACGCTCGTCATGTGGTCCGCCCAGTCTCCTGCCCCGGTGGCCGGCCGGCCGGTGGGGCGATCCCGGACCGTCCGGCGGGCACGCGGCACGGAAGCCCCCGTGCCGGCTCGGCCCGGTCTCCCCCTGGCCGGTCGGTCTACAGACAGGACGCTTCGCGCGGCCGAAAGGTTACAGAACCGACTGTGTCAGGACGGAAAATGACGTAGTGTCCCGCGGCCGCTACTTCGCGCACACATCGGTGTCGTCGGCCCGGACGCGCTGCAGGTTCTCCGGCGGCGCGGTCGGCAGCGGGACGGTGGAGGCCGGGGACGACGGGCCGGCGCCCGGCGCGGCCGGGCCCGCGGAGGCGGCCGGCGGGACGTAGTCCCGGCCGAGCACCACGACCAGGCCGTCCTCGGGGCTCAGCTTCGCGCTCTGTCGCACGGAGTCGGTGGGCAGCCCGAGGGCGGTGGCGAGCGCGGCCGCCTCCTCCGCCCGGCCTGCCGGGTAGCCGATCGAACTGGCGGCGGCGGCCTGGGTGTTGCCGCCGACGGCGGCCTTGCTGAAGCCCTTGGCCTGGAGCTCCGCGGTGGCCCGCCCGGCCTGCCGGCCGACCCCGCTGCCGTTGCGGACGGTCACCTCGACCTCGGAGGGGTCGAGCAGCGGGCCGAGCCCCGGGTGGCCGGAGGCCCGGCTGGCCGGCGTGGCCGAGGACCGCGCGGCGACACCGGCCGCCCCGACCGCGGACGCGTCGGCGGGTGCCGTGGGGGCGGCGGGGTCCAGTGAGCGGTCGGCCGCGACGAGCGCGAACAGCTGCGCGGCGTCGGGCTGGCGCAGCGCGAGCCGGCCCTTGTTCCGGGGGTCGTCCTGTACCGGCACCGTGGCGAAGGTGATGTGCCCGGCGTCGACCCTGCCGAGCTCCAGCGCGAGGTCCTTGAGCCGCCGGACGTCGTCGATCCCGGAGTCGACGGTGAGCGCCTTGGTGGCGGCGTCCGCGAGCTGCCAGAGCTTGGTGGGGCTGGTCAGGGTGTCAGTGCTCTTGATCTTGCGGATCATCGAGCTCAGGAACTGCTGCTGCAGCGGGATGCGGGTGAGGTCGCCGCCCAGGCCGACGGCGTGCCGGGTGCGGACGAAGGCCAGTGCCTCCTCGCCCTGCACCACATGGCGGCCCCTGGTCATCCGCAGGTGGGAGTCCGGGTCGTCGATGTTCTTGGCCGCGCACACCTCGACGCCGCCGACCGCCGTCGAGAGCGTCTTGACCGCCTCGAAGTTCACCATCATGAAGTGGTCGACGCGGATGCCGGTCAGCTTCTCCACCGTCGTCCAGGTGCAGCCGGGGTCGCGGCCGTCCTCGCCGAGGCTGGTGTTGAACATCGCCCGCCGCTTGCCGGGGATCCGCCGGTCCCCGGTGCGGCACTCCGGGATCTGCACCATCAGGTCGCGGGGGATGCTCAGCACGGTGGCGTTGGTGCGGTCCCGGGAGACGTGGAGCAGCAGGGTGGTGTCGGCGTGCCCGGTGCTGCCCTCGTCGCCGTAGGCGCGGCCGAGGCCGACCCGGCTGTCGGTGCCGATCACCAGGACGTTGACCGCGCCCTCGATGGCGTGCGGCCGCTCGGACTCGGTGCCGACGTGCACGTCCACCGAGGCGATGTTGGCGTTGAAGTGCTGGAACGCGAAGTACGCGCCGCCGCAGCCGGCGACCAGGGCCAGTGCGGCGGTGATTCCCGTCCAGCGGGCGAGGCGGCGGCCGCGTTCGGCGGACCGGAGGCCCCGGCGGCGCTCCGCCCGCCCGCCCTCGGCGAGGGCGGAGGCCCCGGCTCTCCGGCGGCTCCCGGGGGCCGGGACGTACGGGGAGCCGTCGGGCCGCGGACCGCTCGGGTCGGCCGCACGGGAGTAGGCGTCCGGGGCGGTGCCCGGACGCCGCTGTCCGCTGTTCATCCGGGAAACCCTAGACGAGCCCGCACGGCCGGCCGCCCGCATCGGACGGATGTGACCCGGTCCGGTGAACCGTCAGAAACGGTGGAACGCCCGCGCGTTCGGACGCCCCCGAAGGGGCCCGCCGGTGCGCGGGCGTTCCGTGGCGGGGCCGGGCCCGCCGGGTGGATCGGTCGGCCGGGTTCGGCCGTTCGGGTTCAGCCCAGGCGCAGCGTCACCCGTTCGGCGTCGATGCGCTTCTCCCACTGATCCGCCGTCAACCCCTCGGAGTTCCGGCAGAGCACCACCGAGGCGCCGGCGGCGAGCGGCGCCAGCAGCCCCGCCTCCAGCCCGGCCCAGTCGTCGTACGACAGCGTGGACAGCACCCGGTCGCCGGGGCCGATGCCCAGGCGCGCCGCACCCTCGCGGGCGAGCTGCACGGTCTGTTCGCCGGTCAGTTTCAGCGGCAGGCCGTCGATGTGGGTCTCCAGGGCCTGGGAGTCCGGGTGGACGGGCGAGTACGGTGCGAACCGGTCGCCCTGGCCGGGCACCTCGGCGGCGTAGTCGAGGAAGCCGTCCGGCCGCTGGGGGAAGCGGCCGCCCAGCGGACGGAGGGCGAGCGCCACCCGTTCGCCGGAACAGGCCTCGGCGGCCTCCAGGCCGTCGGGTCCGCTGATCACCAGGTCGGCGGAGCCGGGGTCGCCGCCGGGCACGGCGGTCACCCCGACGGACCAGCAGGCCAGCAGCCAGACCGCGGTCTGCCAGTGCGCGGGCAGCAGCAGCGCGGCGCGGTCGTCGGGGCCCGCGTTCAGCTCGTCCTGGAGGAGGTTGGCGGTCTTGGCGACCCAGTTGCCGAAGGTCTTCGCGGAGAGCTCGACCCGTTCACCGGTCGAGTCGTCGTAGAAGGTGATCAGAGGGCGGGAGGGGTCGGCATCGGAGGCACCGGGGCGCAGATAGGCGTGCAGCAGCTCGGCGGGGATGCGGGCGTCGGCAGCGAAGGGCGCAGTCATGGTGCGGTCCAGCCTACGGCCTCCTCATGGACGTCCGGCAGGGGCGTCGACCTCGGCCGAGCGGCGTGGCGGCTGAGGTTTTTTGCCGTCAATATCCGATTTATGCGCCTTGAACGAAGGGCCGCCCTCGCGGCGGCCGCCACCACGACCACCCTGCTGCTCACGACCCTCGCCGCCGTGCCCGCGCACGCGCGGCCCTCGGCGGGCGGCGTCACCACCATCCCCCTGGAGGGTTCCGGGCTCCGCGGTCCCGACACCCTCCGCGACCTCGGCCCGCGGACCACCGGCACCTTCGCCCTGGTGGGCGTCAGCTGGGACGACCCGTCGGAGACCCTCGACGGCGGCGTGCAGGTCCGCACCCGCAGCGCGACCACCGGAGAGTGGAGCGCCTGGCACGACCTCACGGCGGAACGGGACGACCGGCCGGACGAAGTCACCGGACGCGGCGCCACCGCCCCGCTCTGGGTCGGCCCGAGCAACGGCGTCGCCGTCCGGGTCAAGGCCGGCAGTCGGCCCTTCCCGGCCGGGTTACGGGCCGAACTCGTCGACCCCGGCGCCGATCCGGCCGTCACCCCCGAGCCGCGGCCCGCCGAGCCGGCCCCGCGCGCGGCCGGTGCCGCCCCGCGCCCCGGCATCGTCACCCGGGCCGGCTGGGGCGCCGACGAGTCGATCCGGGAGAGCGGCTTCGTCTACACCGGCGACGTCCGCGCGGTCTTCGTCCACCACACCGACACCGCCAACGACTACAGCTGCGGCGACTCGCCGAAGGTCATCCGGGCGATCTACCAGTACCACGTGAAGAGCCTCGGCTGGCGGGACATCGGCTACAACTTCCTGGTCGACCGCTGCGGCACGATCTACGAGGGCCGCGCCGGCGGCGTCGCCGAACCCGTCCTCGGCGCGCACACCCTCGGCTTCAACACCAACTCCGCCGGCGTCGCCGCCCTCGGCACCTACGTCACCGACGAGGCGCCGGAGGCCCAGATCGACGGCATCTCGCAGATCGCCGCGTGGAAGCTCGGCCTCACCGGCAAGGACGCCCAGGGCACCGCGACCCTCGTCTCGGCCTCCGACGGCAGCAAGTACAAGAAGGGCACCTCGGTGAAGTTCAACGCGATCTCCGGCCACCGGGACGCGTTCAACACCGAGTGCCCCGGCGAGGAGCTGTACGCCCGGCTCGGCGACATCCGCGCCTGGGCGGCCACCCTCCAGGGCCGGTGAGCCCGACCGCCCCGGACCCGACCACCGGCCGGACCCGCCGCCCCCGCGGCCGGTCCGGCCGATCCGTCGCTCCGGCCCGTGCCGGGCGCCCGGCCGCCGGGCGTATCGTTCGAGGCGCCCGCGCGGCACGGCGGGCACCGAGGACGAGAGGGAGCGAGGCGCGATGCCGGGCACGGTACGGCGGTGGCGCCCCGGCCACCCGCTCGACCTCGGCCGCACCCTCTTCCCGCTCCGGCGCGGACCCGCCGACCCGTCCTTCCGCACCACCCCCGACGGCTCGGTCTGGCGCGCCTCCCGCACCCCGGCCGGCCCCGGCACCCTGCGGATCACCCCGCGCTCCGGCGAGATCGAGGCCCAGGCCTGGGGCCCCGGCGCGGACTGGCTGCTCGACGCACTGCCCCGGCTGCTCGGCGCCGACGACGACCCCGGCGCGCTCGTCCTCCCGCCCGGCCCGCTGCGCGAGGCCCAGCGCAACCACCCCGGCGTCCGCCTCGCCCGGACGGGCCTGGTCATGGACTCGCTCGTGCCGGCCGTCCTGGAACAGAAGGTCACCACCCTGGAGGCCCACCGCGCCTGGCGGACGCTGCTGCACGACTTCGGCACCGCGGCCCCCGGACCGGTGGACGGCCTGCAGGTGGCGCCGTCCGCCCGCGACTGGGCGACGATCCCCAGCTGGGAGTGGCACCGCGCCGGGGTCGACCCGAAGCGGTCCGCGACCGTCGTCCGGGCCGCCCGCCTCGCACCGCGCCTCGAGGAGGCGTCAGGCTTCGACCACGAGCAGGCCTTCGCCCGGCTGACCGCCGTCCCCGGCATCGGGGTGTGGACGGCGGCCGAGACGCTGCAGCGCGCCAACGGGGACCCGGACGCGGTGTCCGTCGGCGACTTCCACCTGCCGAACACGGTCGGCTGGGCGCTGGCCGGGCGGCCGCGGAGCGACGACGCCCAGATGCTCGACCTGCTGGAGCCCTACCGCCCGCAGCGCCACCGCGTCTGCCAGCTCATCGGCCTCACCGGATCCCGCGCCCCCCGCTACGGCCCCCGCCTCACCCCCAACGACCACCGCCACCGCTAGCCCCACCTGCCGGAGGGACCACCCCAGGGGCGCGTGGGGAACTGCGCAACCCGGGTGCGGGCCCGTCCTGCGGGTCGGGGCAGGCAAGTCAGGGGCGCGGGGAACTGCGCAACCCGGGTGCGGCGCGCTGTGCTGACCGGGGTCGCCCTGATCAGTACGCAGCACCACCCTCGGACTGCGTAGTTCTCCCCAGCCTTCGGCCGGGAGGTGCCCCCATGCGCCGCGCTGCCCTCCGCAGGAGAGCTTCACCGAACCGTCAGGAACCGCTCCGCCGACCGTTCCGGCCGTTCCTTCGGCGGTTCCGCCGGGCGGCCGACGGCGACGGCGCCCATCGGGTCCCAGTCACCGGGCAGGTCGAGGACCTCCCGGACGGTGTCCCGGCAGAACATCGTGGACGACACCCAGGCGGTGCCGTACCCCTCGCCGGTGAGTGCGACCAGCAGGTTCTGCACGGCCGCACCGATCGCCACCGTGAACATCTCCCGTTCGGCCGCGGCGCGCCGCCCGTCCGGGTAGCTGTGCGAGCCGTCCATGACGAGGCAGGGCACCACCAGGTAGGGGGCCTTGCGCAGGACGTCCCCGCGGGCGGTCCGCCGGGCGATCCGCTCCTCGTCCCAGCCGTCGAGCTCCCGCAGGTCGCGCCGCCAGGCCGCCAGCATGGCGTCCAGCAGGGCGGTGCGGGTCCGCGGGTCCTCCAGCAGGACGAACCGCCACGGGGTGGTGTGGTGCGGTGCGGGGGCGGTGACCGCGGCGGCGACCGCGCGCCGGACGGCGGCCGGGTCGACCGGTTCGTCGGTGAAGCTGCGGACGGTGCGCCGCAGGGTGACGGCCCGGCGCAGTGCTTCGGAGGTGCCGAGGCGGAACATGTCGTCGGCGGCGGGCCGGATCAGCGGCCGGACGCCCTCGCCGTGCCCGTCGGTGACGAGGTGGCCGAGGCCGCGGACCACGGCGACGGGGGTGCCGCTGGTCTTGCCCTTCACCAGGTCGCCCGCGGCGGCGAGTTCGTCGGCGGTGGCGGTGACGGTGAGCTGCAGCAGGTTGCCGTGGCCGTCGGTGCGGCCGCGGTGGTCGTCCAGGACGGGCAGTCCGGCCGCGCCGATGGCGACGTCGGTGAGGCCGGTGCGCCAGGGGCGGCCGAAGGTGTCGGTGAGGAGGACGGCGAGCCGGCGGCCGGTGAGTTCCTGGAGCCGCTCGCGGAGGGCGCGGGCGGAGCCGTCCGGGTCCTCGGGCAGCAGCAGGACGGTGCCGGGCGGGGTGTTGGAGGCGTCGACGCCGGCGGCGGCCATCACCAGGCCGTTGCGGTTCTCGACGATCCGGGCCGGGCCCCGCCGGGCGACCACCCGGACGGTCTCGGCGTCGATGGCGGCCTCCCGGTCGGCGGCGTGCAGGACGCGGCCCTCGGCCTTGCTGACGATCTTCGAGGTGACGAGCAGGATGTCGCCGTCCTCGAAGCTGCCGTGCTTGGCGAGGAGTTCGGCGAGGTCGGCGCCGGGTGCGATCTCCGGGAGGCCGGTGACCGGGAGGATCTCCAGGCTCACGCCCGCACCTCCGCGGCGAGCTCCAGCGCGGCGCGGGCCATCGCGGCGGTCGCCGGCACGTCGGTCATCATCAGCGGGACGGCGCGGCAGCGGATGCCGGCGGCCTCGACCGCGGCGACGGCGGCCTCGTCGGCGGTGTCCACCAGCCATCCGTCCAGCAGGTCGGCGCCGTAGTGCAGGGCGACGGCGTCGGCCGCGGCCTCGACGCCGACGGCGGCCAGCACCTTGTCCGCCATGCCGCGGACGGGGGCGCCGCCGACGATCGGCGAGAGCCCGACGACCGGGGCGGCCGCGTCGGCGACCGCCCGCCGGATGCCGGGCACGGCGAGGATCGTGCCGACGGACACCACCGGGTTGGACGGCGGGAGGAGGATCACGTCGGCCTCGGCGATCGCCTCCAGGACGCCGGGGGCGGGCTTCGCGGTGTCGGCGCCGACCGGCACGATCGCCTCGGCCGCGACCTCGGCGTGCAGCCGCACCCAGTACTCCTGGAAGTGCACGGCCCGGGTTCCCCGGTCGTCGGTGATCCGCACGTGCGTCTCGACCCGGTCGTCGCTCATCGGGATCAGCCGCACGCCCGGCTGCCAGCGGTCGCAGAGCGCCTCGGTGACGGCGCTGAGCGGGTAGCCGGCGGAGATCATCTGGGTGCGGACGATGTGGGTGGCGAAGTCGCGGTCGCCGAGCCCGAACCAGTCGGGTCCGACCCCGTACGCCTTCATCTCCTCCTTGACGGACCAGGTCTCGTCGGCCCGGCCCCAGCCCTGTTCCTCGTGGATCCCGCCGCCGAGGGTGTACATCACGGTGTCGAGGTCCGGGCAGACCTTGAGTCCGAAGAGGTGGATGTCGTCGCCGGTGTTGCCGATGACGGTGATCACGTCGCCGGGGGCGACGGCCTCCTTCAGTCCGCGCAGGAAGCGCGCCCCACCGATTCCGCCAGCCAGTGCCACGATGCGCATGGGGTCATCCTGCCAGCCGGCGGGGCGGCTACCGCGGTTCGGGCTGGTGCTCCGGCACGGCGGCGGCGCCGTACTGGTTCATCTCGACCAGGCCGGGCGTGTAGAGGTGGACGGAGACGGCGGGCTCCAGCGCGGCGTTGACCATCTCGTGCAGGTAGCCGCCGGAGAAGACCCGCTGCGTGCCCGGTCGCAGCACCCGGGTACCCTCGCCGGCCGCGGTCAGGGACCGCTCGGTGAGTTCGCCCTGCACGACGGCCATCACGCCGGCGGAGTCGCCGTGGTCGTGGAACCCGCTGCTCTGGCCGGGCAGCCAGCTGAGCAGCCAGACCTCGTAGCCGGGGCCGGTCTCCAGCCGGGCGTACCAGCGGGTGAGCGCGTCGTAGCGGACCAGCGGCTCCCAGCGGGCGCGGTCGGCGGCGATCTCGCGCACCAGTCGGGCCCGGTCGGCGACGGTGACCGGGGCGGCCGGGTGGCGCGGCAGGTCGGTGCGGGCGAGGTGGGGGAAGGCGAGCGGGTCGCCGGCGATGGAGACGTCGCTCAGGCCGTCGGCCCAGGGGTGCCGCGGGGCGGCGATGCGCACGGCGGTGCGGGTGGTGACGAGTGCGTTCTTCTTGCGGTCGCGGTTGCGCGGGCGGAGGCGGGGCATTCGCACGGGAGTCCTCGGATCGGCCGGGGTCGGTCGGGTGGTGAGCCGATCCGCGGTGGTTCGGGGACGTGTCGCGCGGGCGGCCTCGATGTTCGGGCTGTGTGCGGCGCGCGGTGGGACGCGTGCGCCTAGATACAGCAGGAACAGAGGCGACAACAGAGCTGGTTCGAGGCAGCCCGCGGGGCGGCCTGGCGGCCGACGGGGCGGGAGACGAACCGATACATGGGGGACAGGAGACCTCACCCGTGGGTCCGGTGTCAACCCGATCTCCGGGACATTCAGGACGGATCATGCACCAACCACCGGATGGAGTGATAAATCACCCTCTAGGTTTCGATGCGAAGATCGCCGGGAAGGCAGCCCGGTACCCGGGCAACCGGGCCGCCTCCGCGGGCGTCTTCTTGATCGGGAGCAGGTTCCGGCCCGATCGCCGGGACCGCCTCGGCGGGGCCGGCCGGTGCTGACCGGACGTCAGATACCGGATACCTTTGGGCGGTTACGTCTGCTCCAGGGCAAATGTCCGGGTTGTCCGGATATGTACACTATTGGTAGCGGCTTGGTTCCGGGGAGTGAATCCTCGACCCAATACCAGAGCTCGGCTTGACTGGGCCAGAGCGGCGCAACTGTAATTTCACTCGTGTCGTTCCGCCGCTCAGGCAACGGCAACACCACGGGGACGCCAAGAGGGGCAGAGGAGGCGCGCCAGATGAGCGAGCTCTTTGAGCTTTTGATCGGTGACGGCATCGCAGAGGACGAAGAAGAGGAACTCGGCTGGCAGGAGCGCGCACTCTGCGCCCAGACCGACCCGGAGTCCTTCTTCCCCGAGAAGGGCGGCTCGACCCGCGAGGCCAAGAAGGTCTGCCTCGCCTGCGAGGTTCGCTCCGAGTGCCTGGAGTACGCCCTCGCCAACGACGAGCGCTTCGGCATCTGGGGCGGTCTCTCCGAGCGCGAGCGCCGTCGGCTCAAGAAGAGCGCGGTCTGACGAACCGAACCCCCCAGCAGTGCCGGGCGCCCCACCGGTCGGTGGGGCGCTTTCGCGTCCCCGTGCCCGTCCTTCCCCTGTACCGGCGGCGCCCCCGCGAGGCGGAGCCGTTAGTGTGGTGCGCCATCCGGATGCTCGCCATCCGGCGCCCGCGCACCGCCGCCCGCCCCGCGGGTACCGGCCACCCCGGTGGACCGGGCCCCACCGGACGGCGCGCGCACCACCCGCCGTCGTCCACCGGCTGCGTCCGCCGAAGGCTGCGTCCGCCGAAGAACCCCTGGGGCCCGCGAACTCGATGACTGCCTACAGCCACCAGAGCGGCTTCTCCGCTGCCCGGCCACCCGCGTACCCGCGGCACCTCGTCACCGCCGTGATCGTCTCGCACGACGGCGCGCGCTGGCTGCCGCAGGCCCTCGCCGGCCTGCTCGGCCAGGACCGGCCCGTCCAGCGCGTCCTCGCCGTCGACACCGGCTCCACCGACGCCTCGCCGCAGCTGCTCCAGGACACCCTCGGCGACTGGCTGCCCGAGAGCGGCCCGCTGGTGCTCGGCCGCCGCTCCGGATTCGGCAACGCGGTCGCCCAGGCCGTCTTCAACAGCCCGCCGCTGCGCCCCGAGGACCTCCCGTACAGCCTCGACCCCTCCGGCTACGACCCGGTCACCGGCGGCTGGGACGACTACGACGACCCGCTGGGCCGGCAGGAGGACGGCCTCGGCCGCACCGGCCCGCGCGAGGTCCACCCCACCGAGTGGCTCTGGCTGCTGCACGACGACTGCGAGCCGCAGACCGACGCGCTGCGCCGGCTCCTCCAGGTCGCCGACTCCACGCCCTCCGCCGCCGTGGTCGGCCCCAAGCTGCGCAGCTGGTACGACCGCCGGCAGCTGCTGGAGGTCGGCGTCACCATCGCCCGCTCCGGCCGCCGCTGGACGGGCCTCGACCGCCGCGAGCAGGACCAGGGCCAGCACGACCAGGTCCGCCCGGTGCTCGCCGTCTCCAGCGCCGGCATGCTCGTGCGGCGCGACGTCTTCGAGGAGCTCGGGGGCTTCGACAAGGCACTGCCGCTGATGCGCGACGACGTCGACTTCTGCTGGCGGGTCAACGCCGCCGGCCACCGCGTCGTCGTCGCCCCCGACGCCGTGCTCCGGCACGCCGAGGCCGCCAGCCGCGAGCGCCGCGCCATCGACTGCGGCCCCGAACACCCGCACCGGGTCGACAAGGCCGGCGCCGTCTACACCCTGCTCGCCAACTCCCGCGGCGCGCTCTTCCCCTACGTCCTGCTCCGGATGATCCTCGGCACCCTGCTGCGGGTGCTCGCCAACCTCGTCGGCAAGGACCCCCGGCAGGCGTACGACGAACTCGCCGGCCTCAACCACGAGCTCATCCGGCTGCCCCGGCTGCTGCTCGCCCGCAAACGCCGCAAGCGCACCCGCTCCGCCGACGCGCTCGACGACCGCAGCCTCTTCCCGGCGCCCGGCGCCACCGCCCGGCTCGCCGTCGAGACCGCGATCTCCTCGCTCGGCATCGGCCGCGGCGACGACCACGGCGCCGGCCGGCACGGCTCGGTCGAGTCCGGGCCCGGCGACGACGACGCCGACGACCTCGTCGTCGAGCAGTTCGTCCTGCTGAAGAAGCTCGTCCGGCGCCCGGCGCCGGTGCTCTTCGCCGCCCTGCTGGTGTTCGCCCTGGCCGCCTGCCGCAGCCTGCTCGGCACCGGCGACCTCTCCGGCGGCGCCCTGCTCCCGGCCTCCGACGGCCTGGCCGGGCTGTGGAGCACCTACGCCGGCTCCTGGCACCCCGTCGGCACCGGCTCCACCGCCGCCGCCCCGCCCTACCTGGCCGTGCTCGCCGTCCTCTCCGGGCTGCTGTTCGGCAGCGCCAACCTGGCGCTCACCCTGATCGTCGTGCTGTCCGTGCCGCTCGCCGCGGTCAGCGCCTACCTGGTCTCCCGGCCGCTGATCGGGTCCAAGATCGTCCGGGCCTGGGCCAGCGCCACCTATGCGCTGCTGCCCGCCGCCACCGGCGCGATCGCCCAGGGCCGGATCGGCACCGCCGTGTTCGCCGTCCTGCTGCCGCCGCTGGCCCGCGCCGCGGCGATCGCGGCCGGCCTCGGCATCCGCAGCGAGAGCGCCGCCAAGGGCGCCCGGCCCGGCTGGCGGCCGGTCTGGATGACCGTCTTCATGCTCACCCTCTCCACCGCCTTCGTCCCGCTCGCCTGGGCGATCGCGGTGCCGCTCTGCCTCGCCGCCCTCGCCCACGCGGTGCTGCGCGGCGGCGCGTTCGGCTCCGGCGGCACCGCGCTGCGGCTGCTCGGCCTGCGCGTGGTGGTCATCCTCGGCGTGCCCGTCCTGGTGCTCGCCCCCTGGTCGCTCCAGGTGCTGACGCACCCCTCGCGGCTCCTGCTGGAGGCCGGCGTCCCCGTCTTCAGCGGCCACGCCGCCACCCCGCTCGGCCTGCTGCTCGCCAACCCCGGCGGCTCCGGCACCCCGCCGGTCTGGCTCTCCGCGGGCGTCGTGCTCGCCGCGCTCGCCGCGCTGCTGCGCGCCGAC
This sequence comes from Kitasatospora arboriphila, assembly GCF_039528095.1. NCBI lineage: Bacteria > Bacillati > Actinomycetota > Actinomycetes > Kitasatosporales > Streptomycetaceae > Kitasatospora > Kitasatospora arboriphila. The sequence goes on along the minus strand of NZ_BAAALD010000005.1, from coordinate 13,582 downwards.
CGGCGCCGCGCCGTGCTCGCCGCCTGGGGCGCCGCCGGCGCCGGCCTGGTCTTCGCCGTCGCCGTCGCCGGCACCACCGTCATCCCGGCGTCCGGCGGCCCCGGCACCGCGGCCTGGGCCGGCCCGGCCACCCTGCTGACCGGCGTCGCCCTGCTGGCCGCCGCCGCGATCGGCGCCGACGGCGCCAACGCCCGCGTCTCCGGCATCGCCTTCGGCTGGCGGCAGCCGGTCGCCGCGCTCGTCCTCGCCAGCGCCGTGCTCGCCCCGGTCGGTACCGCCGTGTGGTGGGCGATCGCCGGCGCCGACGGCCCGCTGCAGCGCACCCGCGAGTCCCAGCTGCCCGCCTTCATCGCCGAGCAGGCCGGCACCACCGACCGCTCCCGCACCCTGGTGCTGACCGGCAAGGCGGACGGCAGCGCCGTCGGCTACGCCCTCGTCCGCGACGCCGGGCTGACCCTCGGCCAGGCCGAGGCCACCGTCGACGCCGCCGCCACCCAGGGCCTCACCGGGCTCACCGGACGCCTGCTCGCCGGATCCGGCGGCGACCAGGCCAAGGCGCTCGCCGCCTACGGCATCGGCTACGTCGAGGTGAAGGACCCGCTGACCGCCAAGGTCCGCGACGTGCTCGACACCACCCCCGGCCTGTCCCGGCTGAGCCGCGACAACGGCATCGCCATCTGGCAGGTCACCGGCGCCCCCGCCACCCGCGCGGTCGTGGTCGCGCCCAAGGGCGGCGGCACCACGCCGCTGCCGTCCGGCGCCCACGACATCGTCACCGACCTCCCGGACGGCCCGGCCGGCCGCGTGCTGCGCATCGCCGAGCAGGCCGACCCGAAGTGGCAGGCCACCCTGGACGGCCGCGAGCTGGAGGCCGCCGCCCTGGACGGCGACTGGGCCCAGGCCTTCAAGCTGCCCGCGCAGGGCGGCCGCCTGGAGGTCACCCGCACCGGCAGCCTCCCGCACACCGGCTGGATCGCCGGCCAGCTGCTGCTCGGCGTGGTCGTGCTCGTCCTCGCGCTGCCCGGTCGGCGCAGCACCAAGGACGACGACCTGCCCGAGGACGTGGTGGCCGCCCAGGCGCTCGCCGCGGCCGCCGAGCCGCCCGCGCCCGGCAGCCGCCGCGCCCGCCGGATGGCCGAGCGCGGCGAGGCCGACGGCACCGAGGGCGACACCGGCGTCTACGCGGGCATCCCGCAGCAGGGCGGTGCCGACGGCCCGGGTGCCGACGACTACGCCGACCCCTACCAGGCCGACCCGTACCAGAACGGCTTCCAGGACGCGTACGGCTGGGACCGGCAGGACGCCGAGGACCCGGACGGCCGGGGGACCGAGTACGACCAGCAGGGCTACGAGCAGCAGCAGGGCTACGAGCAGCAGGGGTACGACCAGCACCAGGGCTACCCGCAGGGCTACGAGCAGCAGCAGGGGTACGAGCAGCAGGGGTACGAGCAGGGCGGCTACCAGCAGCCGCAGCCCGGCTACGACGGCACCCAGTACGCCGACCCGTACGCGCCCTACGGCTACGACGGCCAGCAGTACCAGGGCTACCCGCAGGAGCAGCAGCCCTGGGTGCCGGGCCAGCAGACCGGCGAGCCGTACTACGACCCCGACGGCGGCCAGCAGGACGGATACACCAACGGCGGTCACCCGCACCACCACGGAACGGGGAACTGACCCGCGATGAAGAAGCCCAGCATCAAGGCCGCCGGCCTCAAGAAGCCGAGCCTGCCCGAGATCAAGAAGCCCAGCTTCGACGGCCTGCCCGGCGGCAGTCGCACCGGCCGGTCGCTGCTGGCCGCGGTGGCCGTGCTCGGCGTGGTCTTCGGGATCGCCGAGCTCCGCCCGCCGGCCGACCCGTCCACGGCCGGTGCGCCGGGCGGCGCCACCACCGCGCAGGTGGAGCGCAGCACGCTGGTGTGCCCGCCGCCGATCCAGGGCCTGTTCGCCAACACCGACCTGACGCTGTACGACCCGGCCGGCGGCAAGGCGGAGGGCGGCACCGCCTCGCTCTCCGACGTCGCGCCGCCGGCGGGTGCCACGGCGAAGCCCTCCGGCAGCGGTTCCGCCCAGCCGTCCGGGAGCCCCTCGGCGAGCCCGTCCGGCAGCGCGTCCTCGAAGCCGTCCGGCAGCGCTTCGGCCAAGCCGTCCGCCGGCGCCCCGGCGGCTCCGGCCGCGGGCCCCCGGCTGACGCTGGCCAAGCCGGGTGTCCCGGTCACCGGCCGCGGTCTCGCCGGCGACACCGCGCCCGGCACGGTGGCCACCGCCGAGGGCGCCTTCGCCCCCGGCTTCGGCCTCTCGCAGACCACCACCTACCTGGACCAGGCCCGGGCCGGCCTCTACGGCCTGGACTGCGCGCCCTCCGGCACCGACTTCTGGTTCGCCGGCGCCAGCACCGCCCAGGGCCGCGACGACTACGTCAACCTGGTCAACGCGGACTCCGCCCCGGCGACGGTCGACATCCGGCTGGTCGGCGCGAAGGGCGCGATCGACGTCGAAGCGGCCAACGGCATCACCATGGCCCCCGGCAGCTCCCAGCGGGTCCGGCTGAAGTCCCTGCTCACCACGGCGGTGGAGCCGGACCTCGCGGTGCACGTGGTGGTGCGCGACGGCCGGGTCGGCGCCGCGCTCAACGTCTCCGACGAGGGCAAGGGCGGCGACTGGGTGGCCGCCTCCGCGGCGCCCGCCGCCGTGCAGGTGCTGCCGGGCCTGCCGGCCGAGCTGGCCTCGGCCCGGCTGATCGTCGCCGCCCCGGCCGACGACGACGCCGACCTGAAGATCCAGATCTCCGGCAAGAACGGCTGGTTCACCCCGGCCGGCAAGGAGAGCCTGCACGTCAAGGCGGGCATGGTCGCCGCCCTGGACCTGGGCCCGTTCGAGCACAGCGAGGCCGGCGCGATCCGGCTCAGCCCGAGCGACCCGGCCCACCCGACGCCGGTGGTCGCCGCCGTCCGGGTCGACCGGGCGAACAACGGCAAGGCCGACGCGGCCTGGATCAGCGCGGCCGGCCCGATCGGCAAGCGCGCCGGACTGGCGGACAACCGCGGCGGCGGCGCCACCACGCTCTACCTGACCGCGACGGGCTCCGCCGCGGCGAAGGTCAGGCTCACCGCGTCCGCGGGCACCGGCGGCGGCACCCCGGCGACCAAGGAGGTCGACGTCCCGGCCGGCAGCACGGTCGTCGTGCAGAACCTGGAGCCGGCCGGCCTGAACGGCGTCTACGGGATCACCGCGGAGACGGTCTCCGGCGGCCCGGTGGTCGCGGCCCGGATGCTCGCCCTGCCGCAGAAGGACGTCCCGATGTTCACGGTGCAGGCCTTCCGGGACGACCACAGCACCGTCACGGTGCCGTACGCGCAGAACGACCCCGGTCTGGTGCTGCGCTGAGCGGAGGGGCGGTCAGTCCTCGTCGTAGCGGGGGTCGATGGCGTCGGGCGACAGCCCGAGCAGTTCGGCCACCTGCTCGATGAGGACCTCGTGGACGAGCGCCGCCCGGTCCTCGCGCAACTTCGCGCGGATCTCGATCGGGCGGCGGTACACCACGATCCGGCTCTTGCGGCCCTGCGCGGCGGGGACGACCCGGCCGAGCGGCACGCCGTCCGGGTCGGACTCGCCCCGGCCGGGCAGCGGCACCTCCTGGACGGCGAACTCCACGTCCACCAGCTGCGGCCACCGGCGCTCCAGCCGCTCCACCGACTCGCGGACGTAGTCGTCGAACAGCTCGGAACGGGTCAGCGAGATCGGCACCTGCGGCGGTGCGAGCGGTCCGCGCAGGCCGCGGCCGTGCCGGTCCCGGTGGCGCGCTCGGCGCTGCCCACCGGCCGGTGACGGAGGTGTGGGGCTGTCCATATCAGTGTCGAGAGTAGTCCCTGACCCGGCCGGAGCGGACCACCCCGGGGCCGGTGCGGCGGCGACACGGAACGCCCGGCGGGGGTGGGTCGTCGCGGCCCGCCCGGGAGTGCTGTACCGTCCACCCTCGTGAGCTCTGTACGTCGTTGTTCGCGGACCGCGTGCGGCCGGCCGGCCGTGGCGACGCTGACGTACGTCTACGCGGACTCCACCGCCGTGCTGGGCCCCCTCGCGACCTACGCCGAACCGCACTGCTACGACCTGTGCGCCGAGCACGCCGAGCGGCTGACCGCTCCGCGCGGCTGGGAGGTCGTCCGCCTCGCCGCCGACGCCGGCCCCGTCCGCCGCACCAGCGACGACCTGGAGGCGCTCGCCAACGCCGTCCGCGAGGCGGCCCGCCCGCAGGAGCGCACGCCGCGTCAGGGCGGCACCCACGACGCCGACTCCGGCGAGATCGGCAGGCGCGGTCACCTGCGCGTCCTGCGCTCCCCGGACAACTGACCGAGGGCCCGGGAGGCACGTCGGCGACCGGGCGCCCGATGATCTGACGACAGCCCCGCCACGGCCGGTAGTGTGGCTGTCGGCCGCGTTGGCCGCACCGCACACCGCACGAATCTGGAGCCCGACGTCCATGAGCCTGCCGTCCTTCCTGCTGGAGATCCTGGTCTGCCCGCAGTGCCACGCGCCGCTCGCCGAGAGCTCCGACCGGGACGAGCCGGAGCTGCGGTGCACCGGTGACACCTGCGGCCTGATCTACCCCGTGCGCGACGAGATCCCCGTCCTGCTGGTCGACGAGGCCCGCCGCCCCTCCTGACCCCCGCCCGGTGAGCCCGTTGGAGGCCGGCCGCATGCTCGACGACACCCTGCTCGACGATCCGGCCGCCCTGCAGCGCGCCGACCGGCAGCACGCCCTGCTGGCGCTGGCCGGGGCGGGCGCCCGGATCCGCACCGCCGTCCGGCTCGCCGACGAGGCCGGACTGGCCTCGCTGCGGCCCGAGGGCCGGCCGCGCACCCTCCTGGTCGCCGGTCACGGCAGCGCGCTGACCGCCGCCGAAGTGCTCGCCGCGGTCGCCGTGCCCGCCTGCCAGGTGCTGCCGCTCGGCCCCGCCGAGGCCCGCCGGGGCACGCCGGACTCACTGGCCGCGGGGCTGGCCTGGCAGCTGCCCGGCTGGGTCGGCCCGCTCGACCTGCTGGTCGTCAGCAGCGCCTCCGGCCTGGAGGGCGGCCTGATCGGCCTCGCCGAGCAGGCGTACGCACGCGGCTGCGCGATCGCCGTCACCGCTCCGTCCGGCAGCCCGCTCGCCCAGGCGGCGCTGCAGGTCCGGGCGCTGCCGCTGCCGTTCGCGCCGAGCGCGGTCGAGCCGTCCGAGGACCACGAGGGCGAGCCCGACCTGCCGGCCGAGGACCCGGGGGCGCTCTGGGCGCACCTCGCCCCGCTGATGGCCCTCGCCGACCGGGTCGGCGCCGCCCAGCTGCCGGCCGGCTCCATGCAGGGCGTCGCGGACCGCCTCGACGAGGTCGCCGTCCGCTGCCGCCCCGACTCGGCCGCCTACCTCAACCCGGCCAAGGGCCTGGCCGCCCAGCTCTCCGGCACGGTGCCGCTGGTCTGGGCCGACGGTCCGGTGCCGAACGCCGCCGCGACCCGCTTCGCCGCGATGCTCGCCGACCGGGCCGGCCTGCCCGCGCTGCCCGGGCCGCTGCCGCGGACGCTGACCGCCCACCGCGGCATGTTCGTCGGCCACCTCGGCGCGGGCGCCGACCCCGACGACTTCTTCCGCGACCGGGTCGACGAGCCGGAGCCGCTGCAACTGCAGGTCGTGCTGCTGCGGCACACCCCCGGCCGTCCCGAGGACGCCGACCCGGGCTTCGCGGTCTCCCGCGCCCGCCGGCTGGCGCAGGCCCACGACGTGCGGCTCACCGAGTACACCAGCACCCTGGACGACCCGCTGCAGGCGCTCGCCGAACTCACCGGCCCGACCGACTTCGCCGCGGTCTACCTCGGCCTGGCCCGCTGACGGCCGCCGTCCCGCCCTGACCGGAGATCAGGCTTCCGGTCCGGGCGGGATACTGTGTGCGCTCGACAGCTGAGCCACCGGCCGTAGAGGCCCAGTCGGAGGGACCGGACCACAGCATGAGCACCGAAGGCGGCACCAAGGCACTGGTCGCGGCGCTGTCCGCGAACCTGGCGATCGCGGTCGGCAAGTTCACCGCCTTCGCCTTCACCGGGTCCTCGTCGATGCTGGCCGAGGGCGTCCACTCGGTGGCCGACTCCGGCAACCAGGTGCTGCTGCTGATCGGCGGCAAGCGGTCCACCCGCGAGGCGAGCGAGCAGCACCCCTTCGGGTACGGCCGCGAGCGCTACGTCTACGGCTTCCTGGTGTCGATCGTGCTGTTCAGCCTCGGTGGCATGTTCGCCGCCTACGAGGGCGTCGAGAAGATCATCCACCCGCACGAGCTGCGGGACTGGGGCTGGGCGGTCGGCGTCCTGGTCTTCGCCGTGGTGATGGAGGGCTGGTCCTTCTGGACGGCCTTCCAGGAGTCCGCCAAGGCCAAGGGCTCGCTCGGCTGGTCCGAGTACATCCGCCGGGCCAAGGCCCCCGAGCTGCCGATCGTGCTGCTGGAGGACAGCGGCGCCCTGATCGGCCTGGTGCTCGCCCTGCTCGGCGTCGGGCTCACCGTCATCACCGGCAACGGCGTCTGGGACGGCATCGGCAGCCTGTGCATCGGCCTGCTGCTGATCGTCATCGCGCTGGTGCTCGCCTCCGAGACCAAGTCGCTGCTGATCGGCGAGTCCGCCGACAAGGAGGTCGTCGCCGAGATCCGCGACGCCCTGGTCGACCACGACACCGTGACCGACGTGATCCACATGCGCACCCTGCACGTCGGCCCGGAGGAGCTGCTGATCGCCGCGAAGATCGCGGTCAACGCCGAGGACACCGCCGCCCAGGTCGCCGCCGCGATCGACGCCGCCGAGGCCCGGGTGCGCCGCGCCGTCCCGATCGCCCGCGCCATCTACCTGGAGCCCGACATCTACAGCGCCGAGAAGGCCGCCGCCGGCCCCGACCCGGAGGCCACCCCGGGCGGCCCCGGCCCCGACCGGCACTGACGGTCCGACACCCCGGCCGCCCCGCGCACGGACCGCGCGGGGCGGCCGAAAACCGTGCCCGGCTTGCTCGTGGCCCGGCCGCCCGGTCCCCGGCTCGGTGTAGATTCGTCCCCAGAGCCAAACGTCGCTGCTGATGGCGGTCGATCGGGGCCGGCGCCCCGGTCGAGGGAGAGAGGTCCTCCGACGGATTGTGCCGCGCAGCAGAGTGCCGACCAGTGGCCGCTCTGCGGCCAAGCACACCCGTAGACAGGCCCCCCGCAGCGAGGAGCATCCCGCATGTCGTCCCTTCTCAACGGTGACTTCAAGGTCGCCGACCTCTCCCAGGCGCCGTTCGGCCGCAAGGAGATCCAGCTCGCCGAGCACGAGATGCCCGGCCTGATGTCGATCCGCAAGGAGTACGCGGCCTCCCAGCCGCTGGCCGGCGCCCGGATCACCGGCTCGCTGCACATGACCGTGCAGACCGCCGTCCTCATCGAGACGCTGACCGCGCTCGGCGCCGAGGTCCGCTGGGCCTCCTGCAACATCTTCTCCACCCAGGACCACGCCGCCGCCGCCATCGCGGTCGGCCCCGAGGGCACCGTCGAGGCCCCCGCCGGCGTCCCGGTCTTCGCCTGGAAGGGCGAGACCCTGGAGGAGTACTGGTGGTGCACCGAGCAGGCGCTCACCTGGCCGAACGGCCAGACCCCGAACATGATCCTCGACGACGGCGGCGACGCCACCCTGCTGATCCACAAGGGCGTCGAGTTCGAGAAGGCCGGCGAGGCCCCGGACCCGTCCACCGCCGACAACGACGAGTACCGGATCATCCTCGAGCTGCTCAACCGCACGCTCACCGAGTCCCCCGCCAAGTGGACCGAGATGGCCTCCACCATCAAGGGCGTCACCGAGGAGACCACCACCGGCGTCCACCGCCTGTACGAGATGCACCGCGACGGCAAGCTGCTGTTCCCGGCCATCAACGTCAACGACTCGGTCACCAAGTCGAAGTTCGACAACAAGTACGGCTGCCGCCACTCGCTCATCGACGGCATCAACCGCGCCACCGACGTCCTGATCGGCGGCAAGGTCGCCGTCGTCTGCGGCTACGGCGACGTCGGCAAGGGCTGCGCCGAGTCGCTCCGCGGCCAGGGCGCCCGCGTCATCGTCACCGAGATCGACCCGATCTGCGCGCTGCAGGCCGCGATGGACGGCTACCAGGTCGCCACCCTGGACGACGTCGTCGAGACCGCCGACATCTTCATCACCACCACCGGCAACAAGGACATCATCCTCGCCTCCCACATGGAGCGGATGAAGCACCAGGCCATCGTCGGCAACATCGGCCACTTCGACAACGAGATCGACATGGCCGGCCTCGCCAAGCTCCCCGGCGTGGTGAAGACCGAGGTCAAGCCGCAGGTCCACGAGTGGCGCAAGGCCGACGGCCGCACCATCATCGTGCTCTCCGAGGGCCGCCTGCTGAACCTCGGCAACGCGACCGGCCACCCGTCCTTCGTGATGTCCAACTCGTTCGCGAACCAGACCATCGCGCAGATCGAGCTGTTCACCAAGACCGCCCAGTACCCGATCGGCGTCTACGTCCTGCCGAAGCACCTGGACGAGAAGGTCGCCCGCCTCCACCTCGACGCCCTCGGCGTCCGGCTCACCACCCTCACCCAGGAGCAGGCCGACTACATCGGCGTCCCGGTCGAGGGCCCCTACAAGCCGGAGCAGTACCGCTACTGATCCCGGCCCGCGCCGACCCCGGTCGGCCGCCCGCACCACGACGTGCGCCCGGTGCCCCCCCCGGCACCGGGCGCACGCCCGTTCCCCCCTCGGCCCGCTCGGCCGATCCGCTCAGACCGTGCCGCGCTCCCACGCCGCCGGGTCCGTGCCGACCGCCACCACGTGCGGGAACCAGCCCGCCACGCCGCCCACCGCGTCCAGCGCCCCGTTGCTCCCGACCTGCACGCACAGCATCAGGCCGTCGCGCTCCCGGCAGGACGCCGGGTCGACCGCGCCGCCCGACCCCGGCACCGCCCGCGTCCGGGGCAGCCAGTCCGTGCCGACCGGCACCACCGTGGTGCTGAACGCCTGCGTCGGTGACACCGAGACGGTCAGCCGCAGCCACCAGTCACCGGAGCCCGACACCGGCCGCAGCAGATCCGCGCCGGTCACCGCGTACGCCGCCGGCACCCCGGTCAGCCGCACCGGCAGCGGCACCGCCCGCCGGCCGAACGCCACCTTCTCCGCCACCCGCCGCGGCAGCGCCTCCCGCTGGTCCTGCGGCACCGAGGAGGAGGTCAGCTCCGCCCACCGGCCGTCCGCCGTGCGCCAGCGCAGCACCGTCGGCCCGTCCGACCGCTCCTCGGACACCACCCAGTACGCCTCCCGGCCGCCCACCGGCGCCGTCGCGCGGAGCGTCTCGGCCCTGCCCGGCTGCTGCTCCAGCTCCGGAGTCACCCCCACCGGGTACACGACCAGCGCGAAGCGCATCCCGCCGCCCGCCGCGTCGCCCGAAGCCTGCACCAGCGCCCCGTTCGCCCCCGACGAGTAGCGCACCGCCCGCACCTGCTCCGGCAGCCAGCCGAAGTCAGCCTCCACCGACAGCGGCGCGAACCCGTCCGCGGCCGGCGCACCCGCACCCGGACCCGGTACGCCCGGACGCGGCGTCACCGAGGGCGCCGCCGACCCGGCCCCCGGTCCCGCCGGACCGACCGGCGCCGCCGACCGGCCGCCCACCCCCGCCGCCACCGAACTGCACACCAGCAGTACCGCGGCGGCCGCCCCCCACACCGACATCCGCCGCCGGGCCACCCGGCCCCGCCCCTGCCGCACCGCCGCGCACACGTCGACGCCGCTCGGCGGCGCCGCCGACTCGGCCAGCTCCGCCAGCCCGGCGACCAGCTCCTGCTCCGACCTGACCCCGCTCACGCCTCCGCCCCTCCCGCCCGAGCAGGGACCACCCGGCGGCGCAGCGCCGCCAGCCCCCGCGAGGTCTGGCTCTTCACATTGCCCGTCGAGCAGCCCAGCACGTCCGCCGTCTGCTCCACCGTCAGATCGCAGTAGTAGCGCAGCACCACCGCCGCCCGCTGCCGCGGCGGCAGCGACGAGAGTGCCTGCCGCAGGTCCAGCGACGCGTCCAGGTCCGCCGCCACCACCGCACCGGCGTCCGGCTCGGACCCGACCGTCCGGATCCGCCGCCACCACGGCGACCGCTGCTCCGCCAGGTACGTGTTCACCAGCACCGTCCGCGCGTAGCCGTCCCGGTTCTGCACCTGCCCGACCCGCGACCAGTTCGCGTAGAGCTTGGTGATGCTCTCCTGCACCAGGTCGTCCGCCCGGTGCCAGTCCGAGCACAGCAGGTACGCGACCTTCCGCAGCCAGCCCGCCCGGGAGGCCACGTACTCGGTGAACTCGGCGTCGCGCACGTGCCGCGCGGAACCCGCCGTCCTCCCCATCGAAGGCCCCTCCTCCCACGTCCCGGCGGTACGCCCCGCACCGCCCGCCCCCCTGATGCAGCCGGGACCCGAAAAGGTTGCACGTAGGCTTCGGGCCATGCCCAACGGCCGCTACTCCCTGCACACCGACACCGGCCCCGCCGGCCACGGCCCCGCGCTGATCGGCGAGGAACGCTTCAGCTGCGCCCCGGGCCCGGCCGGCTGGCGGTACGTCTCCAAGACCTACGCGCCCGACGGCAGCGTCCTCGCCGCCACCGACCTCACCCTCGACTCCCGCTGCCGCCCGCTGCGCATGGAGCTCCGGGCGGGCGGCTGGCAGGTCCGGGGCGGCGCGGTCGACGGCGTCGCCTGGGTCCGGGCGGCCGCCGACGACCCGGCCGGGGACAGCGCCGTGGAGGGCCACGACCGGGCCCACGGCTTCACCGGCACCTCGCCGGCCTTCCTGATCGCCACCGCCCGGCTGCTGCGGCTGGAGCCGGGAGCGAGCACGCGGGTGCGCCTGGTGGAGCTCACCGAACCCGTCCTCGCCCCGCGCACCGTCGACCAGGGCTGGCAGCTGGCCGGGGTCGACACCCACGACACCGACAGCGGGCCGCTGCTCGTCGAGCGCTACACGGTCGCCGACCTCGCCACCGGCGAACAGCGGGCCGTCCACATCGCCGGCGACGTGGTGCTCTCCGCCCCCGGCGTCGAACTGGAGGAACTGCAGTCCCCGCCCAACACCTGGCCGGACCGCTTCACCGGCTGAGACCGGAGCCCGCGCCCGGTCAGGACGGCGGGGCGAAGCCCGTCGACGGCGCCGGGGGCGCCTGCGGCGGGACGGGAGTCTGCTGGGGAGGCAGCGGCGGCGCATACGGGGCCGGCGGGGCCTCCGTGATCGGCGCGATGTGCGGGACCTGCGGTGCGTACGGGCCCGGTGCGGGAGCCGCCGCGGGAGCCGGACCGCCCGGGGCGGGGGACTGCTGCCGGCGGGCCGCCTCGGCGGCCCGCTCCCACTCGCGCCGCTGCCGCTCGGTGAGGACGGCCGACAGGTAGGCCGCCGGATGCACGCCGTACGGCACCGGACGGCCCGTCCGCCCGGCGAGGTCGGCCGCGAGCCGCTCCGCCATCCCCGCCGCCACCGCCGGGTCGAGCTGGCCGAGCCGGCCCAGGAACTGCCGCACCGCCAGCCACAGTCCGTCCGGCACCGCCGAGAAGTCCAGTGCCACCAGCTGCTCGCCGATCGCGTGCAGCAGCGCCGGGGGAGCCGCCGGCAGCGCCGACTGCGCCCGCGCGGCCTGCGGCAGCCGCTCCCGCACCACCAGCGTGCCCGCGAAGACGTCGCCCAGCCGGCGGCCCTGCGGAGAGACCAGCGAGGCGATCACGGCCACCGTGCCCACGGACATCTGGATCTCCAGCACCGAGACCAGCCCGCGCACCAGCGCGTGCCGGAAGCGCACCGGCCCGCCGTCCGTCCGTACCACCCGCAGGCCGAGTGCCAGCTTGCCCAGCGAGCGTCCGCGCGACAGCGTCTCGACCAGCACGGGCAGCCCCAGCAGGAAGAACACGCTCAGGCCGAGCACCACCGCAGCGGCGGCCGCCTCGTCCAGCGCCGGCAGCGCGGCGAGCACCACCGTGCCGGTGACCATCAGCGCCACCGTCTCCACGGCCAGGTCCAGGGCGATCGCCAGTGCCCGGCTGGGCACCTTCGCCGCCCGCAGCCCCAGGACGACGGCCTCGCCCGTCACCAGGTCGCTCACCGCGTCCCCCCATCCGTTCCGTTCGTGATCCCCGGCGGCCAAACATACGGCCGCCCGCCTCTGGCAAGCTAGGCCAGCCCCCGCCCTCGCCGCCCCGTGGAAGTGAGCCGCATGGACCTGGACGTCTTCGTCGCCTCGCACCAGGAGGAGTGGCGCCGACTGGAGACCCTGAGCCGGCGGCGCAGGCCGAGCGGCGCCGAGGCGGACGAGCTCATCGCGCTCTACCAACGCGCCACCGGCCACCTCGCCCAGGTCCAGACGGCCGCACCCGACCCCGTCCTGGAGGGCCGCCTCACCACGCTCGTCGCCCGCGGCCGCAGCGCCGTGACGGGCGCCCGCACCTCCTCCTGGCGGGACGCAGGCCGCTACTTCACCGTCGGCTTCCCGGCCGCCCTCTACCGCGCCCGCTGGTGGTGGATCCCGGTCGGCGTCCTCTCCCTGCTGCTCAGCGCCCTCATCGCCTGGTGGGTCTCCAGCCATCCCGAGGTCCGCGCCAGCCTCGGGGCGCCCGAGCAGCTCCGCGAGATGACACGCCCGGGCGGCGGCTTCGAGGCGTACTACTCCGAGCACCCGGCCACCTCCTTCGCCTTCCAGGTGTGGACCAACAACGCCTGGGTCGCCGCCCAGTGCCTGGTCTTCGGCGTGCTGCTCGGCATCCCCGTGCTCTGGGTCCTCTTCGGGAACGTGATGAACCTCGGGATCGGCCTCGGCCTGATGTCCTCCGCCGGCCGCCTCGACCTCTTCCTCGGACTGCTGCTCCCGCACGGCCTGCTGGAGCTCACCGCCGTCTTCGTGGCGGCCGGCGTCGGCCTGCGCCTGGGCTGGACGGTCGTCGACCCGGGCCGCCGCACCCGCTCCGCGGCCCTGGCCGAGGAGGGCCGGGCCGCGATCGGCATGGCCATCGGCCTGGCAGCGGTGCTCATGGTCACCGGCGCCATCGAGGCCTTCGTGACCCCCTCCGGCCTGCCCACCTGGGCACGGATCTCGATCGGCGTCACCGTCGAGGTGTTGTTCCTGCTGTACGCCCTGGTGCTCGGCCGCCGCGCCGCTGCCTCCGGCGAGTTCGGCGACGTGGAGGCGGCCGACCGCACGGACCTCCAGCCCGTCGCGGCCTGAGACCGGCCCGGCGCCTGGTACGCTCTTGATCATCCCGAAGACCATTGACGTGGATTTGACGGGCTAGTAGGTTTGAACGGTTGGGGATGGCTGGACAACGGCCGGAACCAGGCGTAGTGTCTACGACACCGTCGAGCCAGGGCAGAGCGTCCGTTCGGACCGCCACCCGGCGAAGACAAATCCCGGGACTGAGCACTCCGAAGCTTTTGATAAGCTTCTGTGCGAAGTCGAAGGAAATCCCCCCAGTGGGAATCCGAGAAACAAACGGTCGGTAAAACGACCGGGCGCGGATCTGATAAGCTGGAAACACGAAAGAGCGAAACGCCCGGAGGGTC